>NZ_JBSFYC010000039.1:0-72535 GCF_053595675.1 Streptomyces sp. NPDC002446
CTTTCCCTACACTCCGCTGTTCCGATCTCAGCGCTGCGCGCTGTGCAAGGCAAACCACCTCGCTTCGCTCGGTGGCCCCGACCCGCTTCGCGGGTCGGGGCTGGGGTGCGCAGCACCCCAGTCGCAGCGCTGCGCGCTGCGCAAGTGAACACCCCCGCGGAGCGGGGGTGTTGCGCTCCCGCTCAATCTGACTGCGTAGCGGTCAGATTGACGCTCCGTTCGCTGCGCTTCCGGAGCTGACGGGGTTTCGTGTCTCGTGGCTGTGGCTTCCGCTGCGCTTCAGCCTCCATTGGGTGGGTCCGCTGCGCTCCCCCACCCAATGGACCCTTCGGCTTCGCCTTCAGGTCCTTGGGCCCGCTGTGCGGGCCGGCTGGCTAGGTGGGGATGACTCGGTCGGGGGTGGGTTTCGGGCGTAGCGTGCATTAGTTGATGCAGCATGTAGCGTTGGCAGAAAGGTGGGACTCCCTGGCTCTGGTATGGGTCGAGGCTCGGTGGTTAGGGAAAGGGGAACGTTATGTGGAGTGCTCGGGATGTTGTGCGGCGGCAGGTCGGGTATGTAGCGAGCGGCCTCGATCTTGCTGCGGTGGGGGAAGAGAGTGCGCAGGCCGCTGTCCGCGAGTGTGGGCCGCGGAGCAGATGCGGCGGGGCGGTTCTTCTTCCGAGTTCGAGACGGGTTCTGAGCGGCGGCGATGGCTGGGGGCCGAGTGCTTGGAGTGGCGGCATGTCAGGGGGCTGATGTTTGTTGAGGGTTGGGGCGTGTGCGGGTCGGAGCGGGGTGGCTGGGGGTGAGGTGGGGTCAGGGGTGCGTGGAGCGCTGTGGGGAGGCTTTTGCGTGTGGGCTGTCTTTGAGGGGTAGCGGCGCGGGCAGGTGGGTGAACTGCAGGCAGAGTTTCGGCTGTCCGCAGCTGGTGGCTGGCTGATCCGTACAACAGCCCAGCGGGCAGGGCTCCGGCCCGTCCAGGTCCTGGCGCAGCTTGCCGAACAGGTCGTGGTGAGCGGTGACGGGACGGTATCCGTGCCGTCCTTTATGCCGTCCCGGTAATTCTTCGTAACGACCGGAAAGGGAATTAGGGAAGATGTAATGATGTCTTTGATTTCGCTTCGCGAGTCCAAATGGGCCAGAAAAAGATTTCGTAAATTGGTCGGATTCTCTGCAAGATCTTCTGTGCCCGCTCAGGGGTGCTGGGCACGATCGTGTCCGCGACCGGATCGGGGAAGACCATCACCGCGGCTGCGTCGGCGCTGGAGTGCTCCCCAGGCGGCCGGATCCTGGTCACCGTCCCAACCCTGGACCTACCCGTCCAGACCGCCGCGGCGTGGCGCCTGGCAGGCCACCGCTCCCCCACGATCGCTGCGTGCTCACTCGAGAAGGACAAAGTCCTAGAACGCCTCGGGGTACACCACCACCAACCCCATCCAGCTCGCCCTATGGGCAAGGCGCGGACCTGTGGTCGTGCTCGCCACATACGCCTCCCTCGTCGACCGCCAGGACACCGACGCACCAATGGCCAAGGACACGTCCGCGGGCCACCAGAGACCGCCCTAACAGGCGGAGAACACCTCTACTGACAGCGAATGGGCGGCTTCAACCACGCCACCATCAACCAAGCACACGGAACCACAGGCGATCTTGGCCAGCCGTAGGCAGCAAACCACGACCGGCCCTGGCGACACCCGCATCTCCGCCCGGCTACCGGCTCTCTCTCCCCCCCCCCGCATCCTCACCACACCCAGGCCACAGAAAGGCACCGGCGCCCAGGGACTGGGGATCGCATCAATGGACACGGAGCTTCCGCGGCCGGTCATCGGCGATCTTCGGGTGTCACTGCCCCTGATAGGGCGGCTGTTGTGGCGGTTGGGCGCCGTACGGTCCGGGGTACTGCGGCGGCTGCCCGGGAGGGGCGACCGGCGGATACGCCTGCGGGCCCGGCTGCTGCGCCGGCGGGAACCCCTGGCCGGGCTGCTGGGCGGGCGGATATGGCACCTGGTTCGGCATGCCAGGGCCCGCACCCCAACCCCCAGGAGCGACCGGCGCCGGCGCGCTGCTGCCGCGCTTGCTCACCACCACGGCGACAACGACCACGATCGCGGCCAGCACGCCCAAGCCCACCAACAGCAACAACATCGAGACCATCTATGCCCCTCCCATGCTTCAGAGCCCGTGCGGACACGCCACAGCGTTGACCCACCACGACCTTACAAGGACACAACAGCGGCCTCGTGTCCACCACCCCCCGTGGTCGGCCATCGAGCCGGGGTTCAGATAGCCGTCGCCAAGAACAGTGTCCTAGTGCGGGATGTCGCCGAACCCTGGGAGCTGGCCACGTTCTACGGCCGTTTCCTTGGTCGTACGTCACGCGTTGGCAGCCACCCGGACTACATCGAAATCCTCGAGACTGGGGACGTCCGCATCGTCGTCCGGCGGGACCTCGGCGCCCGCGCCACCGAGCTGGCCCCGACCACCCCCGGGAGTGCAGGGCCTGTGCCCGGCCCATGGGCGCCCGGGCGGCGGCGCGCACGGGCCGGGCAGTCGAGGTACTCCACTTTGATCGGCGCGTGTTGTTCTCCTGGTCCGGGTCCTTCGGGTCGGATCCCACCACGGAGAGGCGTTCCCTGGGCGCCCCCCGACCCGCTTGTGCCTACCGGAACTCCACTTCCGGCCGCTTGGACTGTTTCCCCGCCGCTCCGGACTGCTTCTTCGCGCCTCGGGTCTGCTTCTCGGCGCAGGAAGCCACTGCCCCGCCAAGTGCAAACCAGCAGGGCGGTTGTCCCTGATGCGACTGCCCGTTGCCGCCGCAGATCCGCTCTTAAATGCTTCATGCATGACCAGACCGGATGGCACGCGGAACGGTTGCCGCAGAACGGTTTCGATCCGGCAGGGGCGCCGATGCAACTGCATCCGGCGAGTGCAGCACCCGCACCCCGATGAGCGGGAATGCCCGAAAGCGATCCACGTGCCGTATGTGCTGACGGCGTAGGCCGAGCACAGCCGCCCGAAGCTGGGGCCCAATCTCTCGCGCACATGGCTCCTCGCGACAACCGACGGTTTGGATGCTTGAACACGTCAGCCGCACTGGAGCGTGATCAAACAACCGATCCACGGCGAACCACAACGATCAGTTGTGCATGCCTAAGGTGAACCAGTGGACACCGAGGCATTGCGAACATTCGTCCGGGCGGCCGAGCTCGGACAGTTGCGATATGCGGCCGATGAGCTGGGCGTGACTCAGCAGGCGGTCTCCAAGCGGATCGCCGCCCTGGAGCGCGAGCTGGAAGTCCGTCTGTTCACGCGTACCGCCCGAGGAGTTGAGCTGACGCTCGATGGTCAGGCTTTTCTCCCCCACGCGCGGAGCATCGTCGTGGGTATCGAGCGCGCCATCACCGCGGTCAGGCCGGGCTCCCGTGCCCTTCGGATCGACGTTCTCGGCCTGCGAAGCGCGCAGGCCGTTGTTCTGCACGACTATTGGCAGTCGCATCCCGAAACCAACCTCGACGTGGTGACCCTCCGGGTCAACGACCCCCGCGCGGCGGTCGCCGCCGTCGAAGCAGGCGATATCGACGCCTCGTTCCGTACCGTCACTTCCCTGAACACACTGCCGCCCGACGTGCGCATGATTCATGCGTTCGACTCTCCGCTGGAACTTCTCGTCGGCCCGAGACATCCGCTCGCATCCGCACGAAGACTGACGCCATCGCAGTTGCGTAAGCACCGGATATGGGTGCCTGGCATCGCACCCCGCAGCGAATGGGCAGAGTTCTACGATCAGCTCGCCACCGAATTCGACCTCCGCATCGACGCGGCAGGCCCGCACTTTGGAGACGAAGTACTCCTGGACACCCTCGCGGACTCCGCGGACGTGGCCACCCTCGTTGGGGCACGCGACCGGTACGTCTGGCCGACGAACCACGACCTACGTCGCATTCCCATCGTGAATCCGACCCTCGCATACCCACTCTTTCTCATCCTCCCCGAAACAAATCCACATCCAGGTCTCCGTGGAATCATCACCCACCTCGGAAGCCTGCCAAGGCTCCGCGAGACGGTCTGGCTCCCGTCCTGGGCAACGACGTCACGGCGCGGCGACAGCGACAGCGACAGCGACAGCGACAGCGCAAATGCTCGCAGGTCCCATCCCCGACAAAGGTGACTCGACCGGCTGCAGATAGCAGCCTCCACCAGCATCTAGTGCTTCATATCCAGTCACCGGTACACCAGAAAGGTTCGTGGCATGTCCGGCGACCATCTCATGCGCATCCATAGCACCGAGTTCCAGGCCATGGCCGAGAGGGTCCGGCGGGTCACCGAGCTCACCTCCCGCCTGAATGTCCTGCCCTTCGAGGACGAAGCAGGCAAGGCGGAACTGTTTGAACAGATCCTCGGCAGGCCGCTGTCGACGAGAGTCACGATCTATCCGCCCTTTTACACGGACCACGGCCTTCACTTGGACCTCGCGGAGCGCGTGTTCATCAATCAGAACTGCACGTTCCTGGACTACGCCGGCATCCGGCTCGGCGAGCGCGTGATGGTCGGGCCAAAGGCCACGTTTATCACCGTCGGTCACCCGGTCGATCCTGAGGAGCGACGGGGGTGGCTAAGCGGCGCGCCCATCGATGTGGCAGAGAACGTGTGGATCGGCGCCGGTGCCACGATCCTTCCTGGCGTCAGCATTGGCCGTGATGCCGTGGTCGCCGCTGGCGCGGTGGTGACCGATGACGTTCCGCCAGCAAGCCTGGTGACCGGCAGTAAGGCAACCGTGCACCGACGGTGGTGACGAACCTCTCCGGGGCGACACCTAGCCCCGGACTGTCGTTGAGCGGTTCGTGGTGCGTCGTCACGCACTGAATGATGAGTCGTGGGCTGTGATCGAGCCGTTGCTGGTCGCGTCGAAGACGGGGCGTCCGGCGCGGAACCGCCGTGAGATGGTCAACGGAATCTTGTGGAAGCTGTCCATCTGGGTGCCCTGGCGGGACCTGTCCGAGCTGTATTGGCCGGGGAAGGCGGTCTGCGAACGGTTCCGGCGCTGGTCCGCGGACGGCACGTGGGACTGGCTGCTGGCTCAGGTTCAGCAGCGCTCCGACGCGGTCGGCGCCGCCGACTGGACCGTCGTATGTATCGACACCACAACCGTGCACGCCCACCAACACGCGGCCGGGCCAGAAAAGGGGGCTGGCCGGGTGAGGTGATCGACTGGGCCCGCGGCGGGCTGACTACCGTATCCCGCGATGCAGGCCCTGGCAGACCCCGAACTCGGCCGGGCGGATCGTTGCCGACAAAGGCTACTCGTCCAGCAACATCCGCTCCTCCTCCTACCTGCGCGGGCGAGGCATCAAAGCAGCGGTACCTGAAATGGACGACCAGATCAACGGCCGTATCCGGCGGGGCGAGAGCCGGTGCCGACTCGATCGGTCGGCCTACCGGCACCGCAACGTCATCGAGCGCTGCTTCAATCGGCTCCAGCATGACAAAGCCCTGGCCACCCGCTACGACAGGCGCGCCCGCCACTACCAAGCGATGCTCACCACTGCCCGTGCCTGAGGCTATGGCTGCCCTGACTTCGCGCACACAGGCTAGAAGCCTGTCTGATGGGTCAGGGGGGTCCCTGCCCGCTTTCCATGCCGTCGCCAGCCGTTCCGCCAGCGTGGGTTGGTTCCACAGTTCCGCAGGGGCATCGGCCATGGCTGCGTCGTAGAGCTCCAGGCGGGCGGCTCCAGGCGGGCGACCTCCGGTATGCGACGGAGCCTGTCGCGGGCAGTCTTGGCCTCCGTCACCTTCAGGCCCAGGGTCTTACGGGTCTCCGACCGCAGGAAGTTGTGCCCGTCGTCCGCGATGTGCGGCAGACCCGCCATCAGCACGGCCGCCGCGGCGCAGTCGAGGTCGGGGGCTCCGGCAAGCGGGGCGGGGGCGAAGGGGACCGGTCCGCCGTACTCCAACTCGTCCACCAGCCGATGCAGCCGCTCAAGGGTGGCCCAGCCTTCAGGCACCGCCCGATGTCGAGGAGACCGGCGGGGCGGGCCAGGGCACGGCCCCGCGCTGCAGCAACTCCGCGATGTTCCGGGTGGCGTCGGAACGGGAACGGCCCCAGTCGCCATGCAGCATCGTGATGGACAATGGCAGCAGTGTGCCCTTCTCATCGGACAGCGCGGCCCGCTGCTCGCCGTCCAACAGGCCGCGCTGCAGGCGCGGTTCTGCCAGTGGCGAGCGGGCCCAGAACCTCAGCAGCCGAGCCAGCGCCCGGCGTTGCGCGGTACTGGTGACGGCGCTCACCGCACGTATCGCGAGGCCCCGGTCCGTCCCGCAAGCTCGGTTCAGTCGAATGCACTGTTGTTGCCCAGCCAGCGCTCCATCGCGGTCTCTGCGTCGATCGTGCCGGCGAAGAACGCCGAGGTGCGCTCGATCCGCGTCGCCGTGCCGCGGTATCCGCTGCTGTGCTTGCTGACCAGCCCCTTCAGCGCCCCGCCCAGGTCCTCGTCCGACACCGTGATCCGTGCCCGGCCGGAGCGCTTCAGCCGGGTCAGGTTGCGGGCCCGGTGGGAGGTCATCTCGATGGCTGCCCGGACGCACCCAAGAACGCCCCGTACGAGCACCTGCATCCACCCGGACTCCAAGATCGATTGTCAGTGGTGGGTGAGACGATGAATGCATCGAGCCGGAAGAGGGGGAGCGGTCATGTCCGAGAACCAGAACTACATCAATCACGTTGCTCTTGTGTTGGATGCCAGTTCGTCCATGTCACGCCTGAGCGGCAAGGTCGTCGAAGTCGCCGACCAGCAGATTGCATATCTGGCCCGCCGATCGAAGGAACTGGACCAGGAAACCCGCGTTACGGTGTACGTCTTCGCAGACGAGGTGGAGTGCGTCATCTACGACAAGGACGTGCTGCGGATGCCGTCCCTGAAGCAGCTGTACCAGGTTGGTGGAATGACGGCTCTGCTGGCAGCCACGCTGAAGTCGCAGAAGGAGCTGGCGCAGACCGCTCAACTTTACGGCGACCACAGCTTCCTGACGTTCGTACTGACTGACGGACAGGAGAATGCGAGTCACCGCTGCCTGGATGCTTCTGCCAGGCATCCGCGTGAACTGGTGCAGGCCGTGGCCGAGATGATCGAGACGCAGCAGGACAACTGGACGCTAGCCGTCCTTGTGCCGGACCAGATGGGCAAGCGCGAGGCCATGCAGTGCGGCTTCCCGAAGGACAACGTCGCCATCTGGGACGCCACGAGCACACAGGGTCTGGAGGAGGCCGGGCAGGTCATTCAGCAGGCAACCGAGAAATTCATGGTGGGCCGCGCTCAGGGCGTCCGGGGATCGCGGGCGGTGTTCTCTACGGGCGCCGAGGTTGTCAACAAGGACACCATAGAGGCAGCCGGTCTCAGCCCGGTGAATTCGTCCGAGTACCAGCTGATTCCGGTGGATCGCGAAGCGACGATCCGAAACTGGGTCATCGAATGCGGGCACACTTTCCGTACCGGTTGTGCGTTCTATCAGCTGAGTAAGTCGGAGAAGATCCAGGCACGGAAGCAGATTGCGGTGCTGGAGAAGAAGACGGACCGGGTGTACACGGGGCCAGAGGCCCGAGCCCTGCTCGGCCTGCCGGACATGGAGGTTCGCGTCAAGCCGGACCACAACGACGACTTCACGATCTTTGTGCAGAGCACCAGCGTGAACCGCAAGCTGGTACCGCACACACGGCTACTGCTTATGGTCTGACGCCTGAATAGCCCCGCCGGTCCGACTGGCGGGGCTCCCAGCACAGGCCGGCGAACTCTCCCAGGCGAAACCGTCACTCGGCGACTTGCGGCAGCTTCGCCAGCAGAAGAACATTGGTCCCGGTGGTCCCGGTGGTGCCGTCGGTGGTGCGGGCCCTCGAGCCACGTGGCCGCTCAGGCACCCACCAACAAGCATTGACCAACAGGTTGGCGAGGTCGTCAAAGCGGCAGTGGAGCGAGGAGCGAGCGAAGAAAGCGGGTCGCGGCGCGGTGTCGTGCAGGAGCGCGCCGACACGGACCCGACGACCGCGGGAGTGGCGCAGCACAGCGTCCTGGGCATACGAACACCGCAGACTACGAACACCGCAGACCACGACGCGGCCGCAACTCCATGAGCCGCCGGCTGGTGAATGACTGCTCCCCACGCGGACGGGGACGGCCCCATACCGCGGCCTCCTCCGCGCACACGGGCGGCCGCCATATTGTGGACATAAGTTTCCATTGCGGGCACTTTGGAGACAAGCGACGATCGACGAGTCAGGAGCGTGAAGGAAGTAGCAGCAGGAGGTATCCGTCGTGCTGACCGGTGACAGTTTCAGCAGCAGCACCTTTGCCGTCGAACTGGGCAAGTTCCAAGTCGAGACGGTCCAGAGCGTCTCCGGACTGCAACTGGAACAGGATGTCGTCGAGGTCCGGCAGGTGTCTTCGACCGGTGAGCTGCTCGTGCGCAAACAGCCGGGCTCGCGCAAGAGCGGTGAGATCACGATCACCCGCGGCATGGACAAGAGCACCGCATTCACCGACTGGATCAAGGCGACGCTGGTCAACGCCGACCTCGACAGTGCCCGACAGAACATCACCATCGCTCTACAGGACGCAAAGAAGCAGACTGTCCGGCGTATCCACCTCAGCAACGCCTGGGCGTCCCGCTGGGAAGGCCCCTCACTGGGAGCTTCTGAATCCGGGCCCGCAACCGAGCAAGTCACGATCACCTACGAGGACATCACCGTCGAGTAGGCACGGTTGACCCAACCGGTCAGGCCCCACGGGCTGTCCGGTTGGGTCACGAGCGGTCATCTGGATCCGCGGCTTCCGCCCGGCGCCCCGCCAGGTGACCCCGGATCAGGACACGTCTTACGCCGCCGGGCGGCGGCCCCAGGCGGAGATCATCGGCGGGGTGCCCAGGTCGAGGCCGCCCGCGGCGAGGTTGGCCAGGTGGCGGTCGATCTCCTCGTCAGTGGCCAGCCCTGCGGCGACGAGCTTGTCGCGGACCTGGTGGACGGTTGCCTCCTCCAGCACGGTGCAGGCGGGCGAGGTGATCGGGAAGTAGGCATCGGCCTCGACGTCGGCCAGCCCGGCCTCGCGCAGCAGCCGCGGCAGTTTGCGCCCGTACGCCAGGTCCGCGCCGCGCTGCCGCAGCAGCTCGCGGAAGCCGTGGTGCAGCCTGTTGGCCAGCTCCTGCTCGGGCCCGTACTCGTCGGGGCAGATCAGCGGCAGCAGCGCCGGGTCGCCGTCCTCCAACACCAGCCATCCGCCGGGGCGCAGCGCCTCGACCATCGACCGCAGGGCCTTGTCGCGGTCGGCGACGTGGACCAGCACGAGCCGGGCGTGGATCAGGTCGAACGGCCCGCCGGCCGGGGGCGCCTCGGCCGCCACGTCGTGGCGCAACACCTCGAAGCCCGCCGTCTCCCGCATCCAGGAGGTGTCGATGTCGGTGGCCACCACGTGCCCGGTCGGGCCGACGCGCTCGGCCAGCCAGGCCGGCACGCTGGGCCCACCGGCGCCGATCTCCCAGCACCGCCAGCCCTCGCCGACCCCGACCGTCTCGAAGTGCCGGAATGTCGACGGGTCGAAGAGCGCCGACAGCGCGGTGAACCGCTCCCCCGCCTCGGCCTGCTGGTTGTCCAGGAGGTATCCCTTGCCGGAAGTGCCCTGCGTGTCCCGTGGCATGGCCCGATCATCGCACGCGTTCCATGGCCCGGTTGGGCCGGGATGCCGCGGCCGCGGCCGCGTGGGATGCGGGCCGAACTTGCCAATTGATGGGAACGACTCGATCAACTCCCCTTGTCTATCAGTGAGTTCCGTGCGCTCCGAGCCCGCGCTCTACTGGGCGCAGACCGATCACGGAAGGCAGACCGATCACGGAGGGGCGCCCGCATCTTGATCACGACTCGGAACGGCCCCTAGCGCCTTTCGCGTTACGCCCTACGCCCTACGGTCCAGCGTCAACGCTACGGCGCGCTCGGATGCCAAGGCGCGTCGGGGCGAGTCGTACGTGCGTCTCCGGAGAGCCTGAGCGCGTAAACGCTGCTGTCCTTGCCGTCGAGGACAGGTCCGAGATAGTGATGGCCTGTCATATGGCACCAGGCCGGCAAGTCCAGCGGAGCGGCCGGATCGGTCGCGATGACATGGACGACGGTGTTCGGCTCGGCTTGGGCGATCGCGGTCCGCAGTCGCATGAGGAGCGTTACGCAGAGCAGTCCGGTGCCATCGACGGTGATGTCCGCTTCCGGTACGGGGCCGGGCTCCGTCGGGGACAGGTCCTTCACGCGCGGGTCGTCCCGGTCAGCAGCATGCTCAGATCCAGCCTGGGGGCGCTGTGTGTCAGAGCCCCGACCGAGACCATGTCCACTCCGGCCTCGGCGATCGGCCGCAGTCGCTCCGGGGTGATTCCTCCGGAGGCTTCCAGGACGACTCCGTAACCAGGGGCGATCTCCTGCCGGGCTTGGACCACCTGCCTGACCTCGGCCACCGTCATGTCGTCCAGCAAGATCCAGGGAACCCGTGCATGCAGTGCTTCCACCGCCTCTGCCACGGTCTCCACTTCGACGTCGATGAGTATGTCGCGGCCCTCGGCGGCCATTCCGGCGCGGACCGCGTTGATCGCCGCGGTAATGCCGCCGGAAGCCGCGATGTGGTTCTCCTTGAGCAGCACCATGGCCGAAAGATCGAGCCGGTGGCTGCTGCCGCCCCCGGAGGCAACGGCGTACTTGTCGAGAGCCCGCAGCCCTGGGGCCGTCTTGCGGGTGTCGAGGACTTTGACACCGAGATCGGCGACCAGGTCGACGTACTGCTTCGTCAACGTGGCTATGCCGCATATGCGTTGCAGGAAGTTGAGTACGGTGCGTTCCCCTGTGATCAGGCTGCGCGCCTCGCCCGTGAGGCGGACCACCGCCTGCCCCGGTGACACGAGCGCCCCTTCCGGAACCAGTTCCTCCACCTCGACCGTGGGGTCGAGCCGGCGGAACACCTCGGAGACGATGGGCAGCCCGCTGATCACTCCCGGCTGCTTGGCCGTGATCTCGGCGCTCGCAGACAGTCCCGCGGGCACACTCCAGCGGGTGGTGACGTCATCGTGGGCCCCGTCCTCAGCGAGTGCGCGTACGACGGCCTCACGTGCCGCTGATACCGGGAAGTCCATGGCTTTCTCCTGTTCCGTTTCCGGCTGCGTGGGAGCCGTTCCGTTCCGGGCCCCGTGCAGCTGTGCGTTGTCAACGATCACGGAATTTCCGCGGACTTCACAGGAGCCATTTGGCCGACCTGGCCGGATCTGCGCCGACCGCGCGCTGATCGCTCCCGTTCACCGAGGCGCCTCAACCGGGAAGTGGAGGCGCCTCAACGGGGAAGTGAGGGACGGAGTGTGTCAGGCGGACGGGGCCGCTTCGGCAGCCAGGCGGGCGAGCACGGCGCGGATCAGGCCATTGACCGCGGCGGGCTGTTCCTGATGCGGCATGTGGCCCGCCCGTTCGATCACTCGGAACTCGCCGTACGGAGCCAGCTCGGCCAGCGTCCGGGAGACCTCCAGGGGGATCTCGGAATCGAGCCGGCCGTGCGCGAAGACCGCGGGCACCGTCAGCCGGCCCATCGTCTCGCGCAGGTCGTGCGACGCGGCCTCGGCAAACAACTCGTCGATGAACACGCCCGATTGAAGGATCCTTCGCACGGTCTGCCGCGCCAGGTCCGGGTCGGCCGCAGGGGCGAACCACCGCGGGACCCAGTCGGCCAAGGCCGCCGCGCGATCGGCGGCGAGTGCCGTCCCCAGCTCACGCACGGGCCCGGACATGGCGGCCTCGCTCAGCCAGTAGCCCGTCCCGTTGATCGACACCACACCGGCCACCCGCTCCGGCGACCTGAGTGCCGTCTCCAGGGCGAAGTTCGCACCCACCGAGTTGCCCACCAGCAAGGCCCGGTCCAGGGCCAGTACGTCCATCAGGCCCAGGATGTCGGCGACGTTCGCGTCGATGGTGTTCCCGGCGGCGGGCTGCTCCGTGCGGCCGCAGCCCCGCCAGTCCACGGTCACCACCCGGTGGTCGGCGGCCAGATCGGCGGCCTGGGCGTCCCACACCCGGCCGCTGGTGCCCCAGCCGTGCAGGAACAGCACCGGCATCCCGGTCCCCTCGTCCGTGTGGAACAGCCGGATTCCGTTCACGGCGGCGTACGGCATTGTCGCGCTCCCTCCCTCGTGTGCACCGCCCCCTGTTGGTCGCGGTGTCGAGCAGGGCCAGTTCACCGCGGTGGTGCGTCCGGGCCAAGACCCACTTCACCCGTACACTCATCAAGAATCATGATGAATCCGGAGTGGAGGGGTGGGGTGGGGAATGGAACTGCGCCAGGTCCGCTACTTCGTGGCCGTCGCCGAAGAACTGCACTTCGGCCGCGCCGCCGAAAGGCTGCACATCGTCCAGCCGACCGTCAGCCAGCAAATCCGGCGTCTGGAACGCGAACTCGCGCTGGACCTGTTCGACCGCACCACCCGCAAGGTCACCCTCACCCCCGCCGGCACCGCCTTCTTGCCGCATGCACGCACCATCCTGGCCTCCGAGCAAGCGGCACTCCACGCGATGGCCGACCTTCGGGCCACGGAGGCCACGGTGCTGCGCATCGGCACCAGCGTCGGCCTCGGAGCACACCTCGAACACGTCCTTACGACCCTCGCGGTCCGCTCCCCGGAACTGACCGTGGAACTGGTGAGCGCCGCCTCCGCTGCCCGGCTGCAGGCCGTACGCGACGGCGATCTGGACGCGGCCTTCGTACGCGGACTGACGCACAGCAACAGCACCGGCCTGGATCTCATCCCCGTTTGGAAGGACCCCCTCGTCGCGGCGCTCCCCGCCACCCATCCGCTGGCCGCCCGCTCCACGGTGCACCTCGCCGATCTCACCGGGCTCCCGCTGCGCATCGTCCCCCGCGAGGCCAATCCGCAACTCATCGACCTGGTCATCGGAGCGTGCAGGGACGCCGGGTTCGAACCCGTCCTCGGCCCCGCCTTCACCACCGACCAGGACACCCTCGCCGCCATCGCGACCGGCAAGCCCAGCTGGACCGTCTTTTACGCCGCCCAAGCCCAGTACCTGCAGAGCGGCCGCACCGCCTTCCGCCCCTTCGCCCCGCCCGGCCTGACCGCCGAAACCTTCCTGGCCGTCCACCCCGCCACACCCGCACGCCGTCTGAGCGCCCTCCTCGACGCCTGCCGCACCCCGGAACCCGACGTGGCGACGAAGATGATCGCCGAGTCCAAGGCCATGGGTGACGGCTGCCCGCAGGGCCCTGGTGGGGCGCGTTGAGCCGCGGCCCAGTCGAGCAGGAACACGTCAGCAGGAACACGTCAGAGAGTCACCATGGCGCGACTCCCTTGTCGTCGAACAGCTGGCCGCTAGGGCCGTCTTCGGGCAGGGCCGCCGACCGGATGGCGATCACCGCGCCCTGCTCAGGGGTCTGAGTACCGCTGAATCCGTTGAGGTCGGTGGCCATTGAGGTCGTGGCCACGTAGCCGGGGCAGGCGTTGTCGATCAAGATGTTGGTGTCGCAGAGGTACCGAACCTGACACAGCTCTTCCAGCTCATCGCGCTCGGCCGTACCACCGTGATCGTGCCCGAGTCCGTCGGCACCGACCTGCGCCGGGATCTCGCCGCCGTGCCGGTCCTGGATGCTCCGCCCGTGACAACGGTGATCGCTTGGCCGTCGCAGAGCGGACTTCGCGCAGTCGCCGAGCTGATCTGCGTAGCAACACGTCTGTGACCGGCTGTTCCGTATCCGCTCCTGTGGAAGTCGACCGACGCCGATGTGGGACCCGCCACCCGCCCATGGCGAACGTGCGGGCGGAATTACGGCATTGGCGAGTCCGCGGGCGACTGCACTGACGACATCCCTCGCCCGGGCACGACTACGGGCACGGGCGGCGGGCACGGCCACGGCCATGGAGGACTGCCACGCACACCGGGGGGCAGGCACGGGCACAGGCACAGGCACAGGCACAGGCTCCAAGGTCGCTGCCCGGCGGGAATTTCCTTCGCCGGTGACATCGTCGGCGTGTACTGTTCCGGGCATGACCAAGAGAATCGAGTCTTCCTCCAGCCGGTGAGCGTGGTCCACGAGCGCAGTGCGCTCGACCGCCCGGTTTCCCTGTTCGTACACGCGCAACGACTGTCCCGGCTGTATCCGGACCAACCGCTGCCTGACGGCGGCCGTCCCTGGCCCGATAGCGGTGACCACCACCCGAGTGTTTCCTCTCCGGAACGCAGGCTCGCCCTGGCCGCCGTACTGCGGGAGTTCATCGGCGATCCGACCCTGTCGGCGGCGGACCTTCACGAGCGGTGCGCGCACCTGGATGTCAGCACCAGGAACGTGACCAGAGTCGTGCCCGAGGTGGTGCCCGAACCCACGCAACGGCTTCTTGATGCGGCCCGCTGGCTCGTCAGGAACGGGTGGGATCGGCACGCGGTCCTCGTCGGGCTGGGTCTGCTGCGCGGCCACGCCGAACAGCGTGACGTCCCGACGATCAAGACTGTCGGGCTGTTGTCCTTCGCCGACCAGCTTGCCGCGGAGACTCTCGCGCAGATCCCGAGTGCGGCACACGATCTCATCTGGCTCGCTGAACGATCACGGCACTATCCGTGGGTCATCGCAGTCCGGGCGCTGGCCGGGCATGCGGACCCGATGGTGCGCGAGTGGGTGTTGTCGGCGCCCAAGGACCTGCTGTCCAGCGACTTCGCGCGGCAGATCGCCGAGGGGTGCGGGCTGGCGGAGATGCTCGGCCGGCCGGCGGTCGGCGATGTCCTGTGGGATCAGGCCGGGAACCTCCTGCTCGCGATGACTAGTACGCGCAACTACCAGTCCGAGATCGGCCGATACCAGGAAGCCCCGGTCGCGTATCAGCGCTGGGTCGCCCTCGCCGAACGGCGACCGGCGACGTTGGAGCGAGCCGCTCTGCTGGCCATGGTTGCCCAGGACCTGTGCACGGGGCCGGCGGCCCCGGTGGTTGGCGGGCTTCGCCGGTGCCTCATCGACCAGATCAACAACGTACTGTCCTCCCCGCCGTGGGCCGGGATGCTGGGCCGCAGTGCGGGTTCCAGCGTCCCGGTCGAGGCCCGGCGCGCCGCGTGGATCCTCAGCGAGGCCACCCGGAACGACATACCAGAGGGAAGGTTCGCGATCCGGGTCGTAGTGCCCGATCCGAATCCGGTCGGCTTCCCCCAAGTAGAGGCCAGGATCGCGATCGACGGGATGCCGATCGTCGCGGCCGCATTCGACAAGGGACCCGCCGAGATGCCCGAGCGGCTGGTCCACAAGGGGCAGCTGAGAGCCACGAGCGAACCGAGGGAGGTCATGCTCGCCGAGGCGTACTGCACAGAAGGGTGCTGCGGCGGGCTCTACACCACGATCGTGCGCGAGGGGGCGGAGGTGGTCTGGAAGGACTGGCGATCCTCGATGCCCGGCGATCCGCCGCAGGAGGTCCGGTTCGACGCGGCAGCGTACGACCGGGAGGTCGCCCGAGCCGAGCAGGACCACAGTTGGGAGTGGCCGGCCCGCACAGTGGCCCGGCTGGTGGGCGACCAGCTCCGCGCCGACCCGACGATCCTCGGCCGGTGGGACTGCGCACCCGGTTGGTGCACAGCCTGGTTGAAGGACTACGACAGCGCGCGCCTGACGTTCACCCACCCGGCTCGCAGGGGCTCCTTCAAGGACCCTTCCCTGCAGTTCGGCCTCGTGGTCGACGTGGCAGGCCGGGCCCCGGAGAGCCTCGCATCCGAGATCATCGAGTCGATGAGGAACACGGATCCGAAGTCCGTCGCAGAGATGATCGGCGGAGGTCGGGGCGCAGCTGAGAAGCTCGGGCTCGTCTACAGGAAACCAAGCCGCTGGTAGAGAGGCGGGCGATACGCGTGTTCGTCGCCAGCGAAGTCAGCCGTGGGTCACGGCCTCTCTTGCCAGGGTGTACTCATGAAGACGACACCGGATGGACGTCCCATCCCACCCGCCCACGCTGACGAGCGCGCCATGCTGAAAGCGTGGCTGGACTTTCACCGTGCGACTCTCGCCCTCAAGTGCACGGGCCTGAAGGATAATCAATTACGGCTTGCTGCAGCGTCACCCTCGCCGATAACGCTGCTCGGTCTCGTCCAGCACATGGCCGAGGTCGAGCGCAACTGGTTCCAGCGTGTATTCGCAGGCCAGGATGTGCCTCCGGTCTTCGGGCAGAACGATGGCGCCGGCTTTGCCCTTCGGCCGGACCGAGGGTTCGACGAGGTGATGTCTGCCTGGCAAGCGGAGATCGCTCAAGGACGCGAACTCATCGCTGACGCATCACTGGACGACTCCGGCCGCTTGTCCGAAGAGGATGCGGGTCACGTCGGCGAGCCGCGAGTCTCCCTGCGTTGGATCATGGTGCACATGATCGAGGAGTACGCACGGCACAACGGTCATGCCGATCTCATCCGCGAGCAGATCGACGGAGTCATTGGGGCATGAAGTGTGCTTGCGCGGTGGGAAGGACCGCGCAAGCCAGCCGACCGACCACCCAGTACCTGTTGCGGAGTGCGCGGCGGGTGGGGAATGCAGTTGATCGGGTTACGGCACCCATGGCGCGCCAGACTGCTGGTGGCCTGCACTGTCCTCGCCCTCGTCACAGCAGGGGTAACCCTGCTGCTGCGGGACGCGGCCCCTGCCACGTACGAGCCCCTGCCCAGCTGCCGAGATACTGGTGATCGCCTGCCCCATGGGGCAGCGGCCACAGAAAGGGAGCAGGCTCGTGACCGACCTGATGACGCTCGATGACGCTTTTCGCCTCCCGGAGGTGGCGGCCGCCCCGTCGGAGGCGCGCGGCCGCGCCGCGCAGATCGTCGTCACCGGGGCGCGCAGGGCCCAGCATCCGCACCGCACCACGTGGGCGCCGACCGACGGGACCGAGCCCCGTCCGGCCCCCGCCGAGGTCATCGACGGCGACGGCGAGATATGGCGGCGCAGCTCCCCCGCGGGCACCTGGCAGTTGCCGGGCTGGGACCACACCAGTCACGACGAACGCTGCGCGGACACCCTGAGCTGGCAGGAACTGGCCGACGAGTACGGGCCGCTGACGACGGTGGAGGACGACACGGCCGCCGAGGCCGCGCAGGGCAGATCAACGACATGATCAGCCCAACGCCCGCCTGACGGGGCGGATGCAGCCGGGCCGCTCCGCCCGGCCGCGTGCGGGTCAGCTCGCCCCTGGCCGGCCGCCGGTGACGGCGCCGAGGGCGCGGTCCAGGACGGCGTTGGGGAGCAGGCGCGACAGCACGGCGGCCGCCCGGGCATCGGGGCCGACGCAGTAGCGGGTCCGGGGCCGGGGAGCGGTCAGCGCCCGGAAGACGGTGCGTGCGAAGTGCTCCGGGCGTGTGGCGCTCGACCGCGCCCGTTGCTCGTTGTGGCGCAAGAACCGTTCGAAGGAAGCCCGGTAGGGGTCGGCGACGGTCGCGGCGGCCCCGTCGAGGATCTCCTCACCGGCCTGTCGTACCTTGTCCCAGATGGGGGTGGCGATCGCACCCGGCTTCACGACGGAGACACCGACGCCGAAGGGCCGCAGTTCGCGGCGGAGCGCGTCGCTCATCGCCTCCTTGGCGAACTGCCCCGTTGCGTAGGCGCCGAGGTAGGGGATTGCCACGCTGCCGAGTCCCGAGGAGACGTTGACGACGCGCCCGCGGCTGCGGCGCAGCTGTGGCAGGAAGGCCTGGGTGACGGCGAGGGCACCGACGACATTGGTGTCCAGCTGTGCCCGGAGCCGTTGCGGCGGCACGCACTCCAGCGGCGCCGACAAGCAGGTACCGGCGTTGTTCACCAGCCCCCACACGCCCTGTCCGCCCACGGCACTGGCGACCTCGGCGGCAGCGGCTCGTAGGGAGTCCTCGTCGGTCACGTCCATCAGGACCGGCTGCAGCCGTGCCCAGGGCGCCGCGGCGCGCAGTCGCTCGCCGTCCGCCGCCGTACGCACTGCGGCGAAGACCCGGAAGCCGCGCCGCCCCAATTGCAGCGCGCACTCCTTGCCAAGCCCGGAGGAGGCGCCGGTGATGACGACGGCGCGCCCGGCCGGTGGCAGGGGCGTGGGCTGATGGTTGAACACTGAGTTCTCCTTTTGAGGTGGGGGTGAGGGGTGGGGGTGGTGGAGTTGGGGTGGTGGAGTTGGGGGTGGGGGTGGGGAGGCGGGATGGGGCCGCTGGACGGGTCAGCCGGCGACGGGGGGTGCGCTGGACGCGGCCGAGATCGCGGACAGCAGGGTGCGTACGGATGCGTCGGCGAGGTGGCGGGCGCGTGGTGCGGACACGATGTGCTCGACGTAGCTGAAGTTCCAGGCGAGTTGGCGGTGGCTGGTGACGGCGGTGGCGACGACGGCGCCCGTCACCGAGATGCCCGCGACGATCTGGGTGTCGGACAGGCGCCAGGGGCCCACCCGGTCCGGGACATCGAAACGGCCGAGGTTGGAGAGGCACAGGTTGAGCGGCCCCTGCTCGTCCAGGTAGTGCATGAACGCCTCGGCATCGGCCGACGTCCTGGGCCCTGCCCGGTCCAGGAGGTTGACCAGGGCCAGGTGTTCCCCACGACTGCGGCGCTCGGCCAGGTCCCGGCTGATGGTGCGGGCCATGGGCCACAGTGGCGCGCCGGGCCGGTACAGGACGCGGGAGGGCAGGGTGGCCGCGTAGGTCCCGGCCTCGTCATAGGAGACGGCGGGGTCGAGTTCGGCGCGGAAGTCGAGTGGGGAGCCGATGGCGAAGTGGGCGGGTTGTGACGTTTCCGCCTCCAGGGCGACGGCAGTCACCATGGCGGCAGCGAGGGCTCCGTGCACCGTGGCGCCCTGCCGCTTGCAGGCGTCCACGAGCAGCTCCACTTCCCCGGCGGTCAAGAACCTGTGCACAAACCGGGTGCGCCGGTGGTGGAACGCAACCGGACGGCTCGCAACGACGCGCCGAGGCCGCAGTCGAGCGGTCTCCTGCGCATCGCGCTCCAGCAGTGCCGAGAGACCGGCAGCACCCGCCTCGCCCCGGTGGTGGCGCGGCAGCAGGTCTTCCGCGGCGGGCAGCGCCCGGTGCGACGTCCGTGACGGCTGCTCACCGCGGGCGAGCTGCGCGGCGATGTCGATCCACTCACGCAGCAGGGACAGACCCGTCATGCCGTCGGCTATACAGTGCGTCGCCGTCAGGAGCAGGTCGTGGACGTCCTCGCCGTGCTCGGCGCCCTCCTGCGTGAGGACGACGGCTCGCAGCAGCGGTCCGGTGCGCCAGTCGATGCCCTCGGCGAGCTCGTGCTCGTCGACCTCGTGTTCCCACCGCGTGTCGGCGTCGGGGTCCGCAGCCGATATCTGGACGTGCCGAAGCGGGATCGGCCGCCCGCCCACCGGACGGAACATGGCGGCCGCTGCTTCGTCGTCGCCGCTGATCGCGGTGCGCAGCAGGGGGTGTCGGGACTGGAGGACGTCCAGGGCGCGGCGCAGCAGCGATGCCTCCAGGCGGCCGTGGACCCGGGTGCGGACGACCCCGTTGAGCGGTGAGGTCCGGTCCGCGATCCAGTACCAGCGCTCCAGGGGGCTGAGGGCCCGCCGAACACAGGGTTCGGGCTCCGGGACGCCTGGGACGGCGTGCGCTTCCGAGTGGTGGGCGTGCTTCTGTTGGGACGTCAGCTGGAGGTGGAGGTGGTCGTCCCGGGCGTGCTCCCGTACGGGGGTGTCGGCCCGTTCCAGGTCGCTCATCGAACGGGAGGGGGCGATCACGGCTCCCGGTTCCGGAGCCGGTGCGCCAGCGCCAGCGCCAGTGCCAGCCCCGGCGCCAGCGGCAGCCCCGGCGCCAGCACCAGCACCAGCACCAGCCCGGATATCCCGTTGATAGGCCGTCAGCGGGTGCTGTGCTGCGGCGGCGTCTCCCGCCTGTACCTGCTGTACCTGCGACCCACGGGGGCCTGTTCCGGCAGTCGCGCTCGCGTTCCTCTTCATGATCAACATCATGCCTACCCGCGGGTAGCTCTGCCTCGGCCCCATGGGACACCGGAGCAAAAGGAGACGAAATCACGCCAAGGACCGCGAGCGTCCCTCCCGCACACATATCAGACCTGGGCGTTCGCCGGTCCACCGCAGTGATCTCTTCCGTCCGCCGGGAGGAAGCAGCCTCCTGACGTGCCCGCTACACCCGCGGCACACCCGCCGGAAGTTGTCCGAATGCGGCCAGGTCGGCTCGGCGCCTAGGGAGCATGGCCGCCGCTCGTGACCAGGCACACTCGGCAGCACCAAGGCCTGAACAGTCCTGCTGACTCCCGTAGTCCGACGGCTGGCAGCGTGCCGCCGCACAATACGGCCGCCGGGCCTCTGCGGGCCCGGCGGCCAACTGGGCGCCGCCGGTACAGGGTGGCCCCTCCCCCTGCCCCTGTACCGGCGGCGCGAGGACTGTGATCTACCGAGATCTACCGGCTGAAGAAGCGGCTGAAGCGTTCGATGCTGATCGTGCCGGCCTTCTTCGCGAAGGCGCCCACCGTGTCCCAGTTGCCCACAGTCTGGCCGATGTTGGCGGTCAGCGCGGTGCCGGTGGCCGCGTCCTTCGCCCTCTGGTCGACGGTGGAGCCGCTGGACAGTTCGATGACGAGAGGCACCTGGGTGGACAGGCTGACCGCCCCCTGCAGCACCTTCCCGGCGACCTGGCCCTGCCTGACGGTGCCCCCGACGACTCCGGCGCCCTTCTTGCCGAGGTAGTCGAAGAAGCGCGCGGCATCCGACGCGCCCTTGCCGGCGATCGCTCCGACGAAGGCCCGCCCGCCTTCGTTGATGATCACGTTGGCGACCTTGTTCATACGGGCCGCGGCCCAGGCACCCCTGGCGCCCTTGGCTATGGCGCCGATGGCCGGGAGGGCAGCCAGCGCATCCGCTCCGAGACCGGCGATCGTGGCGGCGTCCCAGTTACCCGAGATGGAGGCGGCCGCCGCGTGCGCGCCCAGCGAGCCCACAGCGGTGACGATGGCGATGGGGGCCATGATCGGTGTGAGCACCGGGATGAGGGCCAGGACGCCGGCGGCGGCGCTGACCAGTCCGAGGATGTCCCCGACGAAGCCCCAGAAGCCGCTCTCCTTCGCCTTCGCCTCGGCTTCGGCCCTGGCGCGCTCGGCGGCCCATTCCGCGGTCTTCTGGTACAGCCACTGCTCGTCCTTGCCCCGGGTGTCGATGATCTTTGCCAGCTCCCGGTCCACGAAGAAGCACTGGAGCTGGTACTCCGCCTGCACGGCCAGGACGGTGTCCACCAGGTCGTACAGCAGGCCGTCGGGGATGCGCTCCTTGGGGTAGCCGTGGTCCTGCAGCCGCCACAGCTCCATGTCGAAGCCCGACCCCTTGAAGGACGTGTCCTCGGGCCTCTCCCTCCCTTGCTCGTCCCAGTGGTTGAAGCCGAACACGTCGCCGCGTCGGCCGAGTTCGTGGGCGATCTCGGGGTCGTGGAAGTCCACGATGCTGCGCAGGGTATGGATGCGTCGGAAGGCGGGCGGCAGGTAGTCGCCCGCGGACGGGTCGACGTACGTGGCGTACACGCGGTTCACAAGGTCCTCGACAGCGTCCACGACGCGCTTGGCGCCGTCCGCAACGGGCTTGAAGCCCGGGAGGGACTTGAGCTTCTCAAGGAGTTCCTCATCGATGGGTTCGCCATCCCCGTCGCTCTCGCTGTTGGCTTCAGCGAGAGTCTCCGTCACCTTCGCCAGACCGGGGGTGTCTTTGAGGTGGTTGGCGATCACACGCCCCACGAGCTGTTCGCCCTCATTCACCGGCCTGGACAGCCGCGAGTCGAGCTCGTCATCATCCGGCCACCGCTCAGTCTGGGAGACGTGAGCGTCGGCATGAGGGGCTTCCTGCTGCCACTTGGCCACCACGTCCTTGGCTATGCGGTCGCGTTTGTCGTCCGTGAGCCACGAGGCCGCCGCGTTCCACGGGTTGTGGCCGGCTACGAGATCGACCGCGCGGCGGGCGGCGGTCTGGTTGAGGGAGGCGATGAACGCCTCGGCCTGCGCGCGGGCCTGGGGGGACGAGGCCACGTAGGCGCGGTATTTCTCGTCCAGCCAGTGCAGGGCGGCGACGATGCGCTGTTCCTGGTAGATGAAGGAGCGCAGGAGCTGGGCTATGCGATACCGGTCCGCGGCGTGCAGGGAGTTGGGGTTCCAGCCCCACATCTGCACGGCTTCGCCCTCCCTCTCAAGGAACCGGTTGAGCTCCTTGTGGGCGGCCTGCACGACCAGGTCGTGCACGGAGGCGTTGTAGCCGAGGTGCTGCAGCTGGGTGTCGGCTTCGCGTTCGGGTGTGTACAACGGCTTCGTCATGACGGAATTCCCTTTGGGTGCGTGGCGGCAGGCGGCTGTCAGGTGAAGGCGATGGTGCTGCAGACTCCGGCCAGGATGTCGACGCAGTGGTCCCAGTCGGCGAGGTTCTCGGTGGCGATGGAGAAGTCCGCCATCGCCAGCCGGCCCGGGATGGGCACGAAGACATGCAGCTGGCGCACCACGGTGGGCTGGTCGTCGTTCGCGAGGAGGTTGACCGGCTTTTCGACCTTGGTGTCCTGGGTCAGCAGTACCGCGGGCCCCGTGGGCAGCACGGAGACACCGACCTCGGCCTCGGGGTGGATCGCGCCCAGCGTGCGTGCCAGGCGGGTGACCGTGTGCTCGTTGGCCAGCTCACTGGGCCTGGCGACGACCGTCAGCATCACCGAGCTCAGATGCTGCTTCTCCGGGGGAGCGTCCGTCGGGGTCTTGGCTAGCAGGACGCCGGCGTAGACGGCACCGGCCGCGGTCAGCATCTCGTACATCGTCTGCTGCGCCAGGACGGCGTGGGCGAGCTCGTCCTGCGACGGCCGGCTTTCGAGCTGCCCGAGCCGTTCGAGCAACAGGTTGGTGTTCTCCTCCGCGGACCCCGCGAGGTCGAGGGAGTGGAACTGCTCGGGGACGGAGAACGTCAGCGGCAGTTCCACCCCGGTCCGGGCCTCCGCCGAGGGGATCCGTTCGAAGGACCACTGCCGGTACGCGTGGGAATCCGACGGGTCGTCCCACACCTCCGCCCGGGCTCCCGCCTCATGGCTGTGGCTCACGATGTTGAGCCAGTGGCCCCCGCCCACGCACTTCAGCGTCCAGGCATCACCATCCGGGGTGCTCTCCTTGGTGATCTCCCACATGTAGCTGTCGGCGTGATCCGGCTCGTAGACGAACTCCTCGAGCAGGGTGCTGGCGGAATGGCTGTGCCCGGTGGGGTGCAGGTACGACTGCCGCCGCTGCATATTGCGCAGCATGAAGCGTCCCTGGGCGTTTCCCTGCCGTAACTCCCACAGCTGTGTCTGGCGTGCCTCGCCCTCCCGCAGGGGCTGCAGCTCAACGGTTCCGTGCTCTGCGCGTTGCTCGTTGGGCTTCCCGGTCAGGTACAGACCGGTCTTCTTGTTCTTGATCAGGTACTGGCTGCCTTCGATCAGGTCACTCACAAACCCTCCCCATTCACTCGTTCGGAGCAGTAACTCCACAGAACAGCGGGATGCGCAAACCCCCGTTACCGCGCAGTAGGGCAAGATCAGCCAGCATCAGACGGCCGGCGCACCCCGCCCCGCGTGTCACAAGCGACCGATTCCTCGCCTCCGCGCCCCACTCATACGCCGCAGCCAGCCCTGCTTGTACTGCAACAACGGCCGGCAGAAGCCGTCCGAGACGGCAGCCGAGTCGTCATGCCGCCCTGCGGCGAGAAGACGCAGTCGTGGGCACTCCGAGGCTGACTGGATCACATTCACCTGATCGAGTGATGGCATCGACCGCTAGACAGCCACGGGGCGGCGGGCGCAGCGGGTGGCTGTCCAGTGGCCGTCCGAGCTCGGCAGCCGGGCCTGCACCCTATGAGGGTCACGCCGGCGCAACCTGGTGGTGGCACACCCAGGATGAACGGACACTGCCCGGGCCGCTGACGAAGCCGCAGGATCACTGCCATGAACAGCAACGACACGCGCACGTACACGCATACGCACACGCATACGCACACGCACATGAAGGCAGTGACCATTCCCGAGTTCGGCGACGCCGAGGTGCTCCGCGTCGACACCGTGCCGATCCCCACCCCCGGCCCGGGCCAGGTCGCCATCGACGTCGCCTACGCGGGTGCGAACTTCGCCGAGGTCCTCTACCGGCGCGGTGTGGTCGACGTGCCGCTGCCCTTCGTACCCGGCATCGAGGTCGCCGGACGCATCCGTGCCGTCGGCGAGGGCGTACAGGACCTGCGGCCCGGCCAACCGGTGGCCGCCTTGACGATCGTCGATTCCGGCGGCTACGCCGAGGTGGCGGTCACCTCGGCCGACCTGGTCGCCCCCCTGGACGGCCTGGCCATCGGGCTGGAGACGGCCGCGGCTCTGCCGTCCAACAGCACCACCGCCTTCCTGGTACTCGACCGGGTGGCCCGCATCGCTCCCGGCGAGAGCGTCCTGGTGCACGCCGCGGCCGGCGGTGTGGGCAGCCAACTCGGCCAGGCCGCCCGCCTGCTGGGCGCGGGCCGCGTGGTCGGCACGGTCGGCAGCACCACCAAGATCGACACCGCCAAGAGCTTCGGATACGACGAGGTGATCCAGCGAGACCAGGTGGCCGACGCGGGCGAGTTCGACATCGTGGTCGACATGGTCGGCGGCCCGACCCGCCGAGCCAGCCTGGACCGGCTGGCCCCGATGGGGCGCCTGGTGGTCATGGGCAATGCGTCAGGCGCCGAGGACGTCGGCGTCCCGGCCAACGAACTCTGGTTCACCAACAAGACGGTCTCCGGCTTCAACCTGGCCGCCTTCGCCGCCGCCTACCCCGCCGAGGTGGGACGAGCGTTGCGCCACGCGGTGGAGGCCTCAGCCAAGGGAGAGCTGCAGGTGCAGGTCGAAGCCCTGCCTCTGGAACGAGCGGCCGAAGCGCACCGTCGGATCGAGACGGGGGCAACCACCGGCAAGCTGGTACTCGACGTCGCCGCACTGTGACCTGCCGCGCCCCACGCCCCGGGCACAGTTCCATCCGCAGAGACCGTGGCGCACACCGTCAGAATGTGCTGCACATCGTCCACGCCTTTGCCGACGCACTCGACGACCGTCTGCGCAACGACCAGGCAACCGCCCCACGCGCCGCCCCTCCTACGCAACGGAGAATCCACCATGACCACCGCGTCCGCGACCCCTGCGTCCGCCGCGCGCATCGCGCTCATCGTCCTCTACAGCGATCACCTCGAGGAAGCCCGCAGTTTCTACACCGGCTTGGGGCTGACCTTCGTCCCGGAGCAACACGGGAAAGGGCCGCTTCACTACGCGGCCACACAGGCGGACGACACTGTGATCGAGCTCTACCCGGCGACGGAGGCCAGGCCGGCCTCCAGCGTGCGGCTGGGATTCACGGTCGACGGCCAGAGCGTGGAGCCGCCGCTGGCTCCCGGTCGGCATGTGGTGCAAGATCCGGACGGCCGGGCCGTCGAACTGTACGCATCATGAAGCGAGGTTCATGGAGACACCGACGTGTCTCGGCACACGAGCCTCGGCTCGTCCGGCGGACACGACGATGCGGAAACGACGATGCAGACACGACAATGCGGACACGACGATTTCGTGCCGGTCCGGTCTGGGACCTGATCAGCGGCGAGCAGCTGGGACAGTCCCTCGCCGGTATCAGCCGGTCGTCGAGTTAGGCGGGGTGGGCGCGCCCGGGTCACTCTGGGCGGACGGATAACCTGGGCCCGTCAGCGAAGATCGCAGAAGGGCAGAGCACATGGCAGACATCGTGGAGACGGCGGCGCGGAAGGTCTTCGAGCGCTACGACATCGACGGGGACGGCCAGGTCACCGCGGACGAATACCGGAAGGTCGTGGCGGAGCTGGAGGGTTCGGAGATCAGCGAGTCGGAGGCCCAGGAGCTGATCGACTCGCTCGACACCGACGGCGACCGCAAGATGTCCTTCGAGGAGTTCTGGGCGGCCATGAATCGCTGACACTGCCGGGTCCGGCACATGAACCTGCCGGACCCGGTCCGTCTCCCGCCGATTCCAGGGGTGGGGCCGTCGCTGAACACTGCATCCGCTGGATCGCTGCACGGTCGAGTGTCATCGCGACCAGCGAGGGTTGCAGGTCGCCCGCTGCCAGAGCGCGACGACCGACGAGCATCGCGGTGCGGTCCACCGCTTAGAGAAACGCATCCTGCCAGGGACGCCGCACCCAGGGTTTGAGCAGGAGACGGCGCTGCAGGCATCCCTGAAACGCTCAGACTGCTTGGCGCCTCGAAGACTGACCAGCGAGCGCTTAGCGGCGCCTGATCACCGCCCGTCCTGCCGTCAGATCCACATCGGTGGCGTGCTGTGGTGCACCGGCCTGGCTGTCATGACGTACCAACTGGTCCGTGCGGCGCTGTGCAATCTCCACCCGCTTGTTCGGGTTGAGGGCCGCAGCCAGCTCGTCGGCGACAGCCGCCCCAGCGCCGCTTCCGCCCCCGCCCGTCGTCAATCGGCTCACGAGCTGCCGCAGCCACACGGGACGACCGGTGCGCAACACCAGGCGCCGGGCGCCGGACAGTAGGAGGGGCACGACGATCACAAGCGTCATGAGCAGGGAGACGATCAACATCAGAACCATGCCAGGCCAACGCCTAACCCTGCGTCAGCCGTTCCCAGCATCGGCTCCGCCCTGCGGTTCTGCGCCGGTTCTGCGGCGGCTCTGCGGCGCGGCTGGGCAAGGCGGCGCTCCTGCTCTTCCAGCACGACCGCGGCCAGGAAGCGGCGCTCAGCGCGAGGGTGCGAACCCGGTACGCAAGCGCCGCCCGTAGTGCCTGCCCCGGGAACACCGGATCCTGCTAGTAGCGACCTGCTGGCGTACGAACTCGACGCTGCGGCAGCTCGCCCCGCTGTTCGGGGTGTCGAAGTCGGCCGCTGACCGCATCATCGGCCACCTCGGGCCGTCCCCCCTCGCACTCCAGCCAGCCCCGCAAGCAGTTCCGCAAGGACGCCGTGCTGACGGACGGCGGCTACCGGGGCATCAGCCTGGGTCATCCCGCATCCCCGCGAACGCAACCAGACCGAGAAGATCCTTCGCGACTGCCGTCCGAAGGGCGACGGCAGTCACACTGCAATGCTCGGCATCGCCCGACTGCACAACCCTTCCCTCACGGGATAACTCCCGATAACTCCCGATAACTCCCGCCCCGTACGAGACCACCTTTAAGGGAGGCCCAAGGAAGACGGCTCCCCACCTCGCCGTCTCGGAGGGTGCTCAGTCGCTCAGTCGAGACAGAACTCGTTGCCCTCGATGTCCTGCATCACCATGCACGACTCGTCGACGCCATCGGCACGCAGTAGTCGCACGCGTACCGCGCCGAGCGCGACCAGTCGTGCGCATTCGGCTTCAAGTGCGGCGAGGCGCTCTTCACCCACGAGCCCGGTGCCGACCCGCACATCAAGATGCAGCCGATTCTTGACGACCTTGCCTTCGGGAACGCGCTGGAAGTACAGTCGCGGGCCCACACCTGAGGGATCACTGCAGGCGAACGCTGAACCCTGCCGCTCAGGCGGCAGCGAGCGGTCGAATTCGTCCCAAGTGGTGAACCCCTCCGGTGGCGGTGGTACGACGTACCCCAACACCTCGCACCAAAAACGAGCGACGCGCTCAGGTTCTGCGCAGTCGAAGGTAACTTGGAACTTCTTGATCGATGACATCGGCGCACCATAGCAGGGGTGCTCTGTTGCTCATCTCCCGGTAGGAATCAGCACGTTGACGAGGTTGATCCTTGCGAGCCGCTGCTGCGTCGTGCGGTCGCAGGGGGTGCCCCGATGTCGATGCCGATGCCGATGCCGATGCTGCTAAGGGGTTGCCCGTCGTTCCGGACCAGGCCGTCGGCCGCGGCTATCGCCGTGTTTCCCGAGGACAGCCTGCCGACCCGGGTCCGCGCCTACGGAGAAGACTCCTCCCGCTAACGTCTCGAGGTGACGGCCGGTCAGTGGGCCAACGATGCCCAGACGGCGCTTCGGCCCCCTGGTGGTGCTCGACCGGTCCTCCTCCGCCGCCCATCGGCTACGAAGGGCAAGCCGCACAAGCTCACCCCGGCCAGAGTCCGCCGGGGGTTCCGGAACCTGCGCGCGAAGAGCCCCGCACCAGCAAGCGGGTGCATCGAAGCCGCCCCACCCCCGGCCCAGGCGCCCACCCGGCTCGAAAATCCGCCGACCCACACGACGTCACGATGCTGTCGGACACGTCCTGGCCACCGGCGAGGCGTACACCCGACCAGTCCGTCGCAAGAAGGCACCAAACCGCAACCGCAGCACACTGGTGAAGCCACTAAATGACGAGCTCGAGCTCAGGCGTCCTGCGGATACCAACGCAGTTCCACGGTGTTGCCGTCCGGGTCCTGCACATAGAGGGAGACCGCGGTGCCTCGTGCGCCGAAGCGCTCGCCAGGACCGTCGAGGACGGTGAAGACGCCGGAATCGATGACCTGCTGCCAGTCGAGCGGCTCAACCACCAGGCAGATGTGGTCGACGTTGGAGCCCTCCGGCCGCCCCTCGGGCGTCTCGACGAGGTCGATGATGGTGGTGGGGCTCACCCGCACGGACGGGAAGGAGACCTTGCCGGCCCGCCACTCCCCCACCCGCACCGGTTCGAGCCCCAGCGGGCCGGTGTAGAAGGCGAGTGAGCGCTCGATGTCGGCGACGTTCAGGACGAGGTGGTCGAAGGCAATCACGCGCATGGGTGTCTCCACGGGGTCGGGGCGTCGGTTGTCGTACGACGGGGCCGGCGCGCCCCGGGCCTCGCCGGTCCGGGGCGGTGGCTGGTCGCTGACCGCCGTGGCCCGCCGTTGACTTCAGCATCGCCGAGCAGGCATCCATCGGTCCAACACATGCTTGTCATCCAATCCATCGTGTTTCACGATGGATCAATGGATCTCCAGCAGATGCGCTACGTCCTCGCGGTGGCGGACACCGCCAGCTTCACCCGTGCCGCCGAGCGATGCCACGTCGTCCAGTCCGCACTCAGCCACCAAGTCGCCCGGCTGGAGAAGGAACTGGGCGCCCGGCTGTTCGAACGGACCAGCCGCCGGGTTCGGCTGACCACCGCGGGAGAGGCCTTCCTGCCCGCCGCCCGCCAGGCCCTGGAGGCGGCCGACCGGGCCCGGGCGGAGGTGGCGGCGGCCACCGGCGAGATACGGGGCAAGTTGACTGTCGGATCGATCCCCACCGTGGCGGCCGTCGATCTCCCGGCGGTGCTCAGGGATTACCGCCTGCGCTACCCCCAGGTGCGGATCAGTCTGCGGACCGCCTCCAGCGAGCGGCTCGTCGAGCAGGTGCGCGACGGCCAACTGGACGCGGCATTCCTCGGCGTACAGCCCGGATTCCAGCCTCAGGGCGTCCGCGACAAGGAACTCGCCCACGGGCGGCACGTCGCCGTGGTCGCCCCGGGCCACCCGCTGGCCACCGAACACGAGGTGGACCTCCGCCTCCTCGCCGAGGAGGTGTTCGTCGACTTCGCCGGCGGGAGCGCCGCCCGCGCCCAGTCGGACCAGGCGTTCGCGGCGGCCGGTCTGCGGCGCGAGGTTGCCTTCGAGGTGTCCGGCGTCGAGCTCATGGCCCGGATGGTCCGCCATGGACTGGGCATCGCCCTGCTGCCCGCGACGTTCGCCGCCGAACTGCCCGGCCTGCGGAGTGTGCCGGTCACCAACGGGCCGGTACGGGTGGAACGTCTCGTCTGGAGCCGGTTCACCCCGTCACCCGCAGCCTCCGCCTTCCTTGCCATGCTGGGCGTCGGCACGCCGCCTCCGGCCGCATGACCGAACTCGTCACCGACGGCACGGAGTTCCCTTCCTCAGCCAACTGCCCGCCGACCAGCGCACTGCATTTGCCTACGAGGATTTCCTCGACCATTCCGCCGAAGAGCTGACCCGCCTCTGGCCGAGTTCATCGGCGTCCGGACTAAGGGAGAGTTGCGCCCCAGGCACCCGTGTTGGGGAGGCAGGACCGAGCCGGTGAGAATCTCGTTCTCGTTCCCTTCGGGCCGTGCTCGCTCCGCCGCCCACCGGTGCCAGACCGCAGCGTGTGGTCGGAGCCGATGGTCTCGGAATTCGTCAGATTCGAGGGGGACGCAGCTGCCCTTGATGAAGACATGGGTGAAAATGTCTCTAGGTCTTCGCCCCTCGCCAGCGGCCGGTTCGCTGCCGCTGCCGGCGCCGACGGTGCGGATGTCGCCCCGAGGACATTGGCGGAGCTCGGTGCCGCCGACGTTCGGCACGTCGCCCGCCACCGCGCATCGCCGCTTCACCGTATGGACCAAGGCCGGCCTGTGGCGTCGGCTGCATCGGGCGGTGCTGGACGCTCGCCGTCGCCGTGTCCGGCGCGAACATGCACGACAGCCTCGCCCTCAAGCCGCTCATCCGCGGCATACCCGCCGTCCGGTCCCGCCGGGGACCACGGCGGCGCCGACCCGTCAAACTCCGCGCGGACAAGGCATACTTCTCGTACTTCTCCGCCGAACACCTGGTCTGGCTGCGCGAGCGCGGGCTTGTCGCGCGCATCGCGCGGCCCGGCATCGAGTCCGGCGAACGCCTCGGTCGGCACCGCTGGAAGATCGAACGGTCGATCGTCTGGCGCTTCGGCTACCGCCGCCTCACCGTCCGATACGAAACCGTCCGATACGAACGAAAGGGCTCGCGCTTCCTCGCCTTCCTCGCCTTCATCGGCCTGGCCGCCGCCCTGACCTGCTACGAGAAGCTCGCGAAACTTGCCACGTGAGACAACCTCTAAGCCTTGATTGGTGCGGCCGACCTGGCGGCCTGCTCGATCTTCGCGCAGTAGGCTGCACGGGCTTCCTCGTCGATCTGCTTCTCGTGTTCGGCACGCAACCCGGTCCGGCCGTCGAGGCCCTCGCGCAGGATATCGGCGTGCCCGGCATGCCGTATGGACTCGCCGAGGACATGGACCATGATGGCGAACAGGTTCGCGTTGGGATAAGGCTCCGGCCACCACGGCACGTGGCCGGGGGCGTCGAGGGGAAGCTCGTTGATCGTCGCGTCCGAGTGTTCCCACGTGCGCCGGTAGAACCCGATGATCTGATCGCGGGTCTCGTCCTCGGTCGCCCACAGATCGCTACCGTTGGAGTCCTGCCACCGGGGCAGCGGTTCCGGGGAAGGGCGGTCGAAGACCTCGCCGAAGTACCTGGCCTCGACGGTGGCCACGTGTTTGACCAGGCCGAGGAGGTTGGTCCCGGTCACTGTCAAAGGTCGGCGGGCGTCGTACTCGGACAAGCCGTCGAGTTTCCAGAGCAGCGCCTTGCGGTCCCGCCGCAGTCTCCCGTGCAGGCTGCCTTTCGCGAATTCATCGATCATGCGGCATGAGCCTGCCACTGGCTGCTAGCGGTCTCAAGATCCCGTACGTGGTCCGGAACGACTGGCAGAGCCGAGGCCTGGCCATGGCGGTGCGGGGTGCCCGGCCTGGGCCCACTCCGCCGCCCTGACCTGCTACAAGAAGCTCGCGAAGCTTGCCACGTGAGACAACCTCTTAGGGTTTCGGTGAAAGTGCAGGGGATCTGCACGCGAACCTCGGGAGGGGCGCTGTGAGCGACGGGATTCAGTGGTTGATCGACGGGGACACCGGGATGGATCCGATGGTCGGTGTGGTCTTCGCTCGTGGCATCGATGCCCATGAGTTGGCGGTGCGGCTGGGGGCACCGGAGGGGCCGGGCGGCGATCCGATGACCGACGCCGAGATCTCTGATCTGGATGTGGAGGCATACAGGCCGGGCGAATCCGGTGACGGTGTGGTCCGCGTTGGCGAGCACGACGGGTGGGCCTTCGCGATCGAGTACGGCGACTGCGAGAGCCTGTCGCGCCTTGAGGAGGTCTCCCGCGAGGGCGTCGAGGCCGTGTACTACTCGCACAACCCCGAGCATCCGCCGACCATCGTCTTCTACGCGCGCGACGGCCGCAGCATCTGTGGCTTCGGGCTGGGGGAAGAGTGGGTCCGTTGGGGCGTGGAGCCCGATCTGCTGGTGCCCGATCTCGTCGCCGCCCGGATCCTCACGGCCGACGGCACCGCTCTTCGAGAGGACAAGAGCGACGATGACACCGATCGTCAGCGCCGCGCCCTGGCCGTCTTCGAGGAACGCTTCCGCCTCTCCTTGCCCCAAACCGTGTTCACCGCTGCCCGTCTTCCCGTGCACGCGGTCAACGCGGCGCCTGCTCCGGACTTCGATGCTGTATGCGCCTGGGCGGCCGCCAACGACCGTCCCGTCCCCGACGCGCGCCTTGGTCTCGTTCCCGCTCGTCTGCGCCGGTCTTACGTGCGTGCCACGGACCCTCAGTGGCAGCAGCGCCTCGGTTACAGGGCCGCGGGGCCGGCCGTCGGCGAGTTCCACGCAAGCGGGGTCTTGAGGAACGCTTCGGAGTAGTTTCTTCCGCTGAGTGCGACGGTCCCGCCAGACATCACGAGCAGATTCACGCCATACATCACAGTGCGTTATCACCGCACCGCAAGTAGGAATACGGTCTGTCGATTTCCGCGAATCCGTCCGCACGGAGTCGCTCGACGCACTCGTCACGCCCGAAACCGTCGACGTACTGAGCAGCGCGCCCCACTTCCTGGCCCCCGAACTCCCCACTCCCCTCCGGCACTCCTTCGGGCGATCGCAGCCTCCGCCGACGCCGTTCCCGGCCTGCAGCGCGAAGCAGGTCCGCCGGAACGCACCGTCGCCGATGCCGCGGACGAGCCGGGCGGATTCCACTCGTGGGCCACGGCAGCGCTCGCGAGACTGGTTACTGCAACCGGAAGACGAGATTCGATCGTGGAACCTCTTCGCCGATGAGCCAAGAGAAGGGACAGAGGGGTATCCCACGTGTCGTTCCTCCAGAACTATGCAGGTAAGTGCATGAATCGCTTCCTCATCTGCATCAATGAATCCTTGCGAAGTCCCCTGTTTCTGGCCACGATTGAGTGCATCAAGACGCCTTATAGGCTGCTGAGGTCCATGCAATCCAATCCGATACTGCATGGACAAGGACGTCACGACCTGAAGTGATCGATTTGGAGGAAAAGTTGATGCGAGTAAAGCGTCATGTTCTGGCTGTTGGAATAGCTGCCGCGATATTGTCCGGAGGTGGCGTCGCCACGGCGGGTCCTGCCAGTGCGACACCTCTCTCGAACGTGCATGACAGTGTCGCGCAGGGCTGGTACTACGCAGGCAACTACAGCACTCTCGACAAATGCGTTGCAGCCGGAAGGTCTTCCGGGCAGCAGTGGAAGTGCATAGAATCCGCAAAGTGGTTGCTGTATTTGAAGGGCTAACCATAGCTGGAAAACCGGGGAGTGCGCGGCGACCACCCCGAACTCATCAAACCTCTGCGGAGCCTATTCACATCGCTTACGCAGTAGCCTGCTGTTTCGCCGCGAGGTGCCCCGATCAGTCCGGCGGTCGGGGCACCTGCCCGTCCTGTCGATCTTGGGTGCGGCTGAATCGGCGGGCGTAGCGCATCAACAGTGCGGAGCTGCTAGCGCGATCATGCGGCGCATGACGGCCGCCGGGATCGTCGGATTCTCGGCGGTGTCCTTGGCACTGTGTTCCTCAAGGAGCAAAGGCACCAGGAACGCCGGTGGCAGGGCAGGGTGTCGCCGGGCCAGGCGGCGGACACCATGGTCGGCGTCATCGGCCAACCTGACAGCGGATTCGGGTGACAGGCGCGGGTCTTCTGCGGCGCGACCTCGTACAGAGGTGTCGGGATCGCGGCTGAACTGCTCCACAAGGGCGCCGGTCGACGCGGGATCGTCGAGCGCGAGAAGGCGCAGGCGCGGCTGCGGGTCGTCCGCGAAGCGGAGCAGGCCGTGGCGGGGGAAGTTGGGATGGTTACGGGGGCGGCCAGGGAACGAGAAGCTGCCAGGCCACCAGGCCCACACGTCGAGGAGCAGGTCCGCCGGGGCGTCGTCACAGGACTCGGCGAGGAAAAGGCGCACAACGCGGTCCTCGTCCCGGGCAAGGAGATCCACGACGTCCTGGGGAAGGTGCGTGGCCCGGGCCACGCTGCGGCGGATCCAGAGGTTCGAGGACGACGCCAGTTGCCGCATGGCGTCAGAGTTGCCGTGGAGGGCGGCGACCCACCACAAGGCGTATGTGCGGTGATCCGGACCTATCTCGGGAACGGCGCTGGCCATCGCGTCGATCTCGGTCGGAGTCAGGGGTGGTCGGGACTCGGGGTGCGGCGCGCGCTCGATGCCGATGCGTGCTCCATTTCGCTGGCGTCGCACCGCGTGCTCCGCTGCCATGTCGGCCAGGAGCTCGTGAACTGGCAGGTCCGCAGTGGCGGCCAGCAGCCGTTCCCACTGCGCGGGTGAGAGCTTCCCGGTCTCTGCAGCCGTCCCCCAGACACGCTTCACCGGATGGGCGACCGCCGCATCCAGGACACCAGGGGGAAGGTCCTCGCGGAACAGAAAGTCCGCCCTACCGGTGTCGAGGATGCTGACCAGTACCTCCTTGGGGGCGGCTCGGTTGAAGCCCAGCCCCCACAGCCACGCCTGGGCGAGGTGCTCGGAGGGGTGAATGCCCTCGGAGAGCGCGGCCCAGGCATCGTCACCCTCGTCAGCGCCTTGCGTGATCTCCACCGCCGTAGGTTAGCGAAGGGCTCGGCCGTGTCCGGTCGATCTCTGCGGCACTAGGCTGCAGCGCAGATCGAGGGAGGTGAGGGAGGTACGGATGGCCGACGATCGGATGAGCCGTGATGAGGCCGTTGAGCTGGTGCGCAGGATCATTGCCGGTGACTATGCCGACGACGTACAACTCACAGAATGGTTCGCGTCGCTCAGCCGCGATCTGGGATGTCCGCACATCAGCGATCTGATCTTCTGGCCCAGGGGCGGTGAGGCGTCGGCCGAGGGCGTCGTTGCTCAGGCGCTTGCCTACCGGTCGATCGCTCTTGGGCCATGACGCACGCGGATCAGGTGTGTAGCCGGATGACCAGCGTAGCCAGATGGCCAGCACAGTCAGCGGCAGCGGAAGCAGCGGCGGCGGCAGCGGTCACGGTGCCCACGAAGACGCAGCCGCGCTTGTCATTGCGGTGGCCACGGCTCGGAACTGCTTGACCGGCACGCGGTCTTCCGCACGTTCCGGTCCGCAGAGCCGCCGTGTCGGCAAGTTCCACGCAAGCGGGGTCTTGAGGACCGCTGAGGACCGCTGAGGACCGCTGCGGAATAGTGGCTCTTCGTAGATGAGCGGGGTGAGCCGCTTTCAGGCAGCTGAACCGTCGGAATCGTCGGAATCGTCGCAGTGAGCCATCTGCACCGGGCAGCTCAGCGCCGCGGGAAAGTCCGAGCGCGGCCCGTCAGTGACACCGGCGGGCGTTGAGCCGGGCGGCCTGGCGCGTCAGGTGGTCGCGCTCGGCGAGGTTCGGGGCCTTCTGGGCCGCCTCGGCGTACAGCCGGGCCGCCATCGCCAGGTCGCCGTCGCGCTCGTGGAGATACGCCGCCACCGCGGTGTGGCGGGGCAGTGAGTCGTCGAGCTCCGCGAGCGCCGCCAAACCGGCGCGCGGTCCGTCAGCCTCGCCGACAGCCACCGCGCGGTTGAGCCGGACGACCGGACTGTCGGTCAGGCGCGCGAGCTCGTCGTACCACTCGACGATCTGCACCCAGTCGGTCTCCTCGGCGGTGGGCGCGTCGGCGTGGAGGGCGGCGATGGCCGCCTGGGCCTGGAACTCGCCCAGCCGGTCGCGGGCCAGGGCCGCCTGGAGGGTCTCGATGCCCTCGGCGATCAGTTCCGTGTCCCAGTGGCTGCGGTCCTGTTCGGCGAGTGGTACCAGGCTGCCGTCGGGTGCGGTTCGGGCGGCGCGCCGGGCGTGGTGGAGCAGCATGAGGGCGAGCAGGCCCGCCACCTCGGGGTGGTCGATCGCGGCCGCGAGCTGCCGGGTGAGGCGGATGGCCTCGGCAGCGAGGTCGACGTCGCCGGAGTAGCCCTCGTTGAAGACCAGGTAGAGGACGCGCAGCACGGTGGCGACGTCGCCGGGCTGGTCGAACCGGACTCCGGAGACGGTCCGCTTGGCCCGGCTGATGCGTTGCGCCATGGTCGCCTCGGGCACCAGGTAGGCCTGGGCGATCTGGCGGGTGGTGAGTCCGCCGACGGCGCGCAGGGTGAGCGCGACCGCGGACGACGGTGTCAGCGATGGGTGGGCGCAGAGGAAGTAGAGCTGGAGCGTGTCGTCCACGGCGGGCGCGGGTCCCGGCGCCGGCTCCTCGTCGAGGCGGTCCTCACGCCGGCGGCGGGCCGCGTCCGCCCGTGTCGCGTCGAGGAACTTGCGCCAGGCCACGGTGACCAGCCAGCCCTTGGGGTCCCGCGGCACTCCGGCCGGCCAGACGCGGACCGCCTCGACCAGCGCGTCCTGCACGGCATCCTCGGCCGCCGCGAAGTCTGCTCCGCGGCGGACGAGGACGGCGAGCACGCTGGGCGTGAGACTCCGGAGCAGGGCCTCATTCAGCTGAGAGGTCACTTGAGAGGTCACTCCGTGATGGTGGGCGGCGCGGTCAGGAACGGGCGCACCTCGAGCCACTCGTGGATCGGCTTCCCGCCCGCCCCGGGGGCGGCCGACAGTTCTCCGGCCAGCTCGACGGCGCGCTCGTAGCTGTCGACGTCGATCACCATCCAGCCGGCGATGAGGTCCTTGGTCTCGGCGAACGGGCCGTCGGTGACCGGCGGGCGTCCCTCGCCGTCGTACCGGACCCACGCCCCCTCGGGGGCGAGCGCCTGGCCATCGACGAACTCGCCGGTCCCCTCCAGCCGGGCCGCGAAGTCCTGCATGTACTGCACATGCGCCGAGATCTCCTCCGGCGTCCACTTGTCCATCGGCACGTCGTTCACCGCGGCCGGGGCTCCGCGGTAGTGCTTGAGCAACAGGTACTTGGCCATCGTGGTTCTCCTCGGTACTGGTGCGCCCCATTGTGGTCGCGTTCACTACGGGGACGGAGCCAGCCACGGGTTCTCGACATCGCCGGCCGAGTTTTTTTGACTCTTGCAGATGAGCCTGGATGAGCCGTCTCGCGGCCTCCGGGTCCACGATGAGTTGTTCGGCGTGGAGGGCATGCACGTCCGCGACGTCACCTGCACGTTCTGGACGTCCTGGACGTCCTGGACGTCCTGGACGTCCTGGACGTCACCAGCGATCCGCGTCCGCGTCCTTCCCGCACGTCCGCGTCATAGATACCGGGCTTCAGCCGCTTCAAGGCTTGAGCGATCTTGCTGATTTCCCACGATCTTGCTGATCTCCCAGGTCGGCGCGGGGTTCTGCTGCCTGACGCAGCACGAGTGACGGGAGTGACGGGAGTGACGGGAGTGATGGGAGTGACACGCGTCACAGGAGTCCATGTCACAACTCGCTGAGCTGCCTCGTCATAGGTGTGTAACCGCAAAACAACGGCATGGGAGCGCATCGTGGAAGCACGCCTGAACCCCTTCACCAACCCCGTCCTGGGCAAGGTCTTCAAGCACATCATCGCCGCGGGCAAGGTGCTCGAGGAGTCGACCTTGCCGGCTTCGACGCAGGAGCTGGTGAAGCTCCGCGCCAGCCAGATCAATGGCTGCGGCTTCTGCACCGACATGCACTTCAAGGACGCCGTGCACGCCGGAGAGTCCGCGGAGCGCCTCAACCTGGTCGCGGCTTGGCGGGAGGCCACGGTGTTCACCGAGGCCGAGCGCGCGGCGCTGGAGCTGGCGGAGGAGGCCACTCGCATCGCCGACGCGGCCGGCGGCGTCCCGGACGAGGTCTGGGCGAATGCCGCCAAGTACTACGACGAGGACCAGCTCGGCGCCCTGGTGGGGGTCATTACCGTCATCAACGCCTTCAACCGCGGGAACGTCATGCTCCAGATGCCCGCCGGCGACTACCAGCCCGGCCAGTTCGGATAACCAGAAGTGCCGTCTGAGCCAGGCGTCGCGCTGACGTGTGGCTCGGACGGCCGTTCGCGTAGCGTGGCGACTTCTCTGCACCAGGAGGTGGGCGGACGGACCCGGCGGGGGACATTCCCTGTGGTGCCGGGCCGGGATCGGGGCGGAGTAGGAAGCCGCCGACGGACCGCCGTGGCTGGGGCACGGTCGCGGACGCGCCGATCAAGCAGATCTCACAAGCAGATCTCAGAGGCCGGCCGGGTGGCTGGAAAGCCAGTCAGCGTGCCGGTCGCGAAGCCGGTCCCGTTCCGCAGGACTGGCGAGGAAGACGTCGGCGCCACCGTCGTAGGGGTGGTGAATGCGTTCCATCCGGATGTCGGTGATGAGGACGTCCGCCACCTCATCGTCGGCGACCTCACGCAGCAGGCCGTCGATGCATCCACGGTGCCAGGGGCGGCGGTCGGCGAACAGGTGGTAGTAGGTGCGGAACTCCGGATCGGGGTCGTCCGCTACCAGCAAGGTCCGCCAATAGCCCGCAGCCGGCGCGTGAGCGGGGACACTGGGTTCGGTCGTCCACACCGGACGGATCACATACACCTCCGCACCTGCGAACAGCTCGTCCAGCACGGTGTTGTAGCGCTCCAGGACAACCGCGTACTCGCTCTCATCCCCGGGGTAGCGCTTCGAGCCCGGCAGGCTGTGGAAACGCACCCAGACGTCCCCGTGTACGTCACGGAGTAGGTGTCCTACCGGTTCACAGTCGGGCCAACGCTGCCGCCACAGCTCCGTCAACGCAGCCTGCTCGCTCCCAGACACCTGTAGCTCTCGTCCCCTCGCGGTTCGCTGTGATCCATCCAGCAGGCCATGCTGCCCGACGTCCCCCCGCCCGCGATAGGAAACGACGTCAAGGAGTTGTTTCGCAATGATCGTGCGGCACCGCGTCGTAGGTGGCATAGGTGGCTTGGTGGCTTGCTGGCTGTCGACGGGGCATGCAGTCAGTCCAGGTCGGCCGCCCACGCCATCAGCGCGGCGAAGTCGGCGTCGACAAGGCCGCATCGGGGGTCGACCCGGTGCAGTAGCGCGGGACCGTCGTGGTGCTCCTTCACCCATGCACGATCCGCCTCTGTGATCTCGTCATCGACCCAGGCGAACGCCCGGCCCTTCGCCCACGCGACGATCTCCGGCGTCTTCCAGAACACACCGTCGCCCGGCTCAGCCCGCGGCGAGGACCAGACGATAATGGGCAGCTCGGGCAATCCCAGTACCGGGGCGATGAATGCGTTGGCTTCCTCCTCCCACGTCGTCGCCCATACCAGCTCGAATGGAAGCGCATCCAGTGCCGGGCCGTGACGCGGGTTGAGCCACACACGCAGCGGTTTCACCGGCTTGTTCGGCAGCCCCCACTCAGTCAGCCGGCGCCGCTCGGCGGCCTCCCAGCGAGGCGTCAGCAGTCGGTGCGTTTCGTATCCCTCGGGCCGTCGGTGCGGCTTCGCGGCATACGGATTCAGCGGTCCGTCCACATCCACCAACAGCACTGGCTGCAGCACCAGTTCCTCCCCCCTCTGCCCCTGCCCCTGCCCCTGCCTGGCACGGTACTGACCGATGACGAGACGGCCCAGCGAAATTCGGGCGGGCAGCGATCTCCGTGAGTCGGACTCCGGGTGATGGGGCGATCTTGATGTGCCAGCAGTGATCACGGCGGCGGAGCATCTGGACAGCCCCGTTCCACCGGGCTGAACACGCGGGCTTCCGCGGGCTTCCGCCGGCTGATCACGACGCTGCGCCGCGAAGGAGCCGAAGCACTGCGGCCGGGGCGCCCCTGCTCACTCCCGCTGGAGGACCAGGTCTTGCTCGTCTGGAGGACCAGGTCTTGCTCGTCGCCGCTCGCTGGCGCACAACCTGACTCTGTAGCAGCTTGCCTCGCTGTTCGGCGTCTCGAAATCCGCAGCCGACCGGATCGTCGCCCTCGCCAGCCCACTGCCCGCGCTCAAGCAGCGACAGCGGTTCCGCAAAGGCGCGATGCTTATCGTGGACGGCACGTGGTTCCCACCCACGATCACAACATCGCTGAGCAGTCGAAGAAGTACAGGTACTCCACCAACCACCAGGTCGTCATCGACGCTGACGCCCGCCTGGTCGTCGCGGCCGGACGGCCGTTCTCGGGCAACCGCAACGACTGCAAGGCATGGGCCGAATCCTGAGCCAAGGAGGCCGTGGGGAAAGGGACGACAATCGCCGATGGCGGCTACCCGGGCATCGGCCCCGTGATCCCGCATCGACGCCCCGCCTGCGACGACCTATGCGAGGGGAAGCAGCCCGAAGGCCCTTCCGCACGCGGCCGTTCCGGGCTCGGCTCGCGAGCATCAAGTATGGCCGGGCTGCTTAGCTCACGCTCATGGCGAGGCTCGGTCGCGCGCATGTTGACAGCAGGTGGACGCAGTCGGACCGCATCGCCCTCCGGAAAGTGGGTCAATGATGGAGGCAGATTCCCATGCGCATTGAGCGTGACTGCACCCACACATCGGAGTGCCTCCTCTCACTGTCCACCGGTCAATTGAGACGACCTCAAGGTCGGCGTCGGGCCGTCGTGAGGCGGAGCCGATGCCCAGCTCGGCCACTCGGGCGGCCCAGTACGGCTGGTCCACTATCTGGGGGACCACTACCTGAGGCGCGCCGGCCCGGGCCGCCGTCGTCATGTGACGGCGTACGGCATCGGGCTGGACGGGCAGGGCAAGGCATACATCACCGACCAGGCCAAAGGGCAGCTCCTCGAGGTCGACCTGGCGGCCAAACAGAAGAAAATGATCATCGATGGCCTGGGGCCGTCCACCTCCGAAGTGGCGCTGGACGGGAACGGTAGGGCGTACACCGGCCACTGGAACGACGCGGGGGCCCTGTACGAGGTCGACCTGGCCAAGCGCACCAAGCGGGTGGTGGCCACCCTTTCCCATGTCAGCTGCGGCATAGCGCTGGACGGCGTGGGCAAGGCATACGTCTCCGACCACGGCAGCGACCGCCTGCACGAGGTCCACCTGGCTGACGGCGCACGGCGCGAGGTGGTCAAGCCGAAATCCGGAGCCTTTTCCCCACTCGGCGTCGCGGTGGACAGCGTCAACAGCATGATCTACGTATGCACCTGGGAAGGCCAGCTGTGGCGGTTCTCCCAGCGTGTGGTCCAGAGCCCCGGAACAGTCGAAGTAAATCCGTAGTGCAGGGCGGACTTTCGCGGGTGGGTGGGCGGGCATGAGTGCCTTGAGCATGTGGGTTGTTGAAGCTCCCGTGCTCGAAGGCGGCGTCTCACTGTCCGCCACCTTGAAGGCCGGCCGAATCACACCGGGACTGTCTGCGGGTCACCAGCCTCAGGCCCCATCAGGCCGGCGACCGATCCATTGCCGGTGAAATCCCTGCTCCATTGCCGATGAAATCCCTGCCGGCTCGGGCGCCGTCCGTCGCCCCCGGCGCAGTCCGTCGGCCCCGGCGCAGTCCGTCAACCCGGGCGCAGTCCGGTGCGCATGCGCTGTGCCGCGGCGGGCGATGACTGCGGCCGGGCCGACGTACTCGGCCGTCTCGCCGGTGAGGGCCACCGGGCCGCGGCGCCGGAGGCAGGGCCCGCCGCGTTCAGAGCGCGCGCTGGATTACCGAATGGCGTCCTCGGGCCTGATGCCTTCGGGGTAGGTGAACAGGCTCTGGGGGTCGTAAGTGCGCTTGATGCCGGCCAGTCTGTTGTAGTTCTGCGCGTAGTAGGCCTTCTTGTATTGTCCGCCGTCGACGAGATCGGGGTCAGGGAAGTTGGCGAACGCTGCGTTGTCGGGGTCTTTGAGTGCGTAGCGGCCCATGGCGTCGTACAGCCGGTGGAGGTACTGCCGGAGCTTGTCCGGGTTTTGGCTCGCCTTCCAGAATGCGTGCATCTCGAGGATGTAGAGAGCGTCGCGGTAGGGGAAGGCGGTGGCCTGGGGGTCGATGGTGTTTGCCGTACCTCCGACGGTCATCAAGGTCACACCGAGTTCGCCCTCCGCTCCTGCCTTCAGCCATTCCTGATGGATTTTGATGATCTCCTGCATTGCCGCGTGCGGAAGCCCTGCGCTGTCGATGATGCGTGACTTGACCGTGAAGTACTCGGCGTCGTCCTGCCAGAGCCTGAGCGCGTGGGGCGTGGGCGCGTCGAACAGCTCCCAGTACGTGCCTTCCTTGATGACCGGTGTCTGCGACGGCGGGACCTCCTGGAGCACACCGTTGAGTACCTGGTCCATGGCCTCGCTCCGAGGACCGAAGTAGGCCCCGTCGGCGACAAGCACGGGCGGCTCGGTCACCCCCGGGTCCGCCGCTATCGCGAGATGGCCGTAGAGCTTGTTGCCGCTGTCGGCCAGCAGCGCCTCCTGCAGTCGACTCAACGCGTCCGGCGCCTTGTCGAAGGCCCATGTGATCTTGTACTGGGTCATCTTTTCGATGCGGTGAAGTTGCAGCGTAAAGGAGGTGTTGACGCCGAAGTTGCGGCCGGCGCTACCACGGCAGGCCCAGTAGAGATCGCTGTGGACGGTGTCGTCGCAGGTGAGCAGGCTTCCGTCGGCGGTTACGAGCTGGGTGGCGAGGACGTTGTCGGCGCCCATGCCGTGCATACGGGTGGCGCGCCCGATCCCGCCGCCCAGCAGGAACCCGCCCACTCCCACGGTGGGGCACAGGCCGACCACGGGGAACGGCGGATTCTTCTCATTCGATGCGCGGAGTGCGTCGTACAGGTTCTGGATATTGGCTCCTGCCTGCACGACGACGGTGTTGCGCTCGGGGTCGTAGGGGGCGACCTTGTTCATCTGGGGCAGGTAGATCGACAGGCCACCCGGGATGTCGCTGTACCCGGCGTAGTTGTGCTGCTGGCCCACCGGGGACAGCGGCGCGCCCTGTTCGCTCGCCCACCGAACCGATGCCCTGACGTCGTCGGTGTTCGTGCATACCGCGATGCCGTCGGGCGTATTGGTGTACAGCGGGTTGGGGTTGTCGCCGTGGGTGGCAAAAGCGGCGTACTCCCGGTCGCCTCTCATGATCAGGCTGCCGCCGGTGAGCTGCTTGCGCAGCTTGTCCCAGTCCCACTTCGTGTCGGCTGCTGCGACCGGGTTCTCGTTTCGTGCATTCTCGTTTCGTGCATTCTCGTGGCGCGCCTTCTCGTTTCGCGATTTCTCGTTTCGCGATTTCTCGTTCACTGAGTTCAATCCGTTTCTGTCTGGTGCTCGTTACGAGGTCCTGAGCATCGACGATCAGGTCAAGCCGGGCAGCGGAGCATGTCGATGGCGGTGGAGAAGCGCAGCGGCAAAGCCGTACGAGGTCGAGTGCAGCCGTTGCAGCCGTTGCAGCCGTTGCAGCACTCGACCTCGTCGGTGGCTCGCGTGATCTGCTCCCGCAGGCGGGGTCGGAGAGGTAGCTCGGCAGGACGACGGCCGGCGGCGGCCAGCGGCGACCGGCGGCGGCCAGCGGCGGGCCTTCAGGCCGCGGGTCCCGCGATCTGCGTCGCGTAATCCATCGTCCGCTGCCATTCGTCGAGTGCCCCGGCGTGGCCGGACGGCATCCCCGCCAGGTGCAGGGCTTCCTTCGCGGCGGCGCCCATGGCGTACATCGCGCTGTACAGCGGAGTCAGCGCTGCGGCGATGCCCTCGGCCGCCGTGACGCACGCCTGCCAGTCGCCCTTGTACTTCTCGGGCGGAGTCTCCGCGTTCAGGGCGCGTTTCTCGCCCCCGAACTGCCCGATGTAGCTGTGCAGGAGTTTGATCTTCGCGTTGTCCTGGGTGTCGTCGAAGTCGCGCAGCACCGGTTGGATGTGCTGGTTGAGCCCGTCGATGTCCTGCTGGTCGAGCAGTTCGGCGAACGGCGTCGCGCGCAGGTTGCCGCACGCATCGTTGATCCACTGCGTCAGATTGCACAGATAGCTGGTCACGCACCGGACGTCGTCGTTCATGGCGCTCGCCGCCGGGCTGCCGCCGTCCGGGGTGACGTCCAGGATGTAGGCGTACAAGGCGTTCTGCGTGGCGGCGACCGCATCGTTGAACGTACGCAGCAACGGTTTCTGGCTCATGCGGCCACCGGCCGGTCGACGCGGGTGGTGTCGATGTTGTCCTGGATGCCGCTGAGGCCGTCCAGGATGAAGTTCGCGGTCCTCTCCCCCGCTTGCCAGTCGTTGAGCGTGGTCTCGAAGAACCGGCCGATGTCCTTGATGAGTTGGGCGGGATCGGCGTGCGGGTCGTCGATCGCCTTCACCTGTGCGTCCAGGGCGTCGCCATGGGCGCCCCACATGCCAACAAGGCCGTCGGTTCCCGCGGCGCTGTTCTGATTGCTGCCGGCGAAGGTGGCCACGGCCTGCTGAGCCGTACTGAAGGAGGCGATGGATGCCTGGAGTACGGACAGCCCGGTCAGGAGGTTGCGCAGTTCCTTCTTCTCCTGGTCGAGGTTGACGTCGCTCACCGTGTTTCCGCTGCTGTCGTTGAGCCGTCCGATACCGGCGTCGATGAACCCGATCCCGGCATCCGGCTTGTCGGCCACGGTGAAGATGCCGCCGATCACGATCAGGACGATGCCCTCCCCGATCTCGATCACGCCTTGGGCGATCTTCGCGAGGTCGGCCGCCAGCTGTTTGCCGAGCCCGTCGAGGCGTTCCTTGAGCTTCTCGATGATGCCGCCCTTGCCGGTGACGGCCTTTTCGACGGTCTGCCGGTCGGCGTCGAATGCGGCGCTGTCCCTGCCGACCAGTACGGCGAAGTTGGCGAGGTCCGTGCCCAGATCGCGAGCGGGGCTCTTACGGCTGTGCGCATCCTCCAGTAATGCGGACAGCTGATCACGGGCGTTGCTCAACGCCTTGCGCTGTTTGCCGGCATCGGAGCCGGCGGCTTTGAACTGCTCGGCGACGTCCTCGGCCGCTGCGCCGAACACGCCGGCGTATCCCTGGACGTCGGCGGCGGTGTTCTGGAACTGCTGGAGGAGATGGTCCCGCCAGTACTGCCCGTGCCGCTGCGCCGCACCGGTGTGCGTGGCGATGCCGCTCAGCGCCGTCACGGCTTCGTCGGCCGTCGCCTGGCCGACTGCCTTGACGACGTCTTCCAGCTCCTCCTGGACCTTGGGAAGTTCCTTGAGATCGGCGAACTGGAGGGGATAGGTCAGCTCGATGCACTCGATCAGGCTCTGCACGGCGAGCGCGGGCGCGTGCGAGCCCAGGAGAGCGGTCTGTACGGGTGAAGAGGTCTGCACGGGCGAAGAGGTCTGCACGGGCGAAGAGGTCTGCACGGGTGAAGAGGTCTGTGCTGGCTGGGGCATGGAGGCACTTCCTGGAGAGGGGTGGATGGGCGTACGGCCTGGGCGGGGCCCTTGGGGCAAGGGCCCCGCCCAGGGGGCGGTCAGGCCGCCTGCAGCTCCACTTCGGGCACGTACGCCTTCGGCTCGTCCGACAGACCGGTGAGAGCGGTCCTGATGTTGGCCGCGTTGGTCTGCACGACCCCCCATTCCTTCAGGGCGGCCTTGATGAAGTCGATGGCCTTCGTCAGCGTGAGGTCGAGCTGGGAACCACCCGCCTTGAGGGCTGCCTCGATGTCGTGCTGTTCCTGCTGCAAGGCCGCCTTCTGCCCACCCCACGCGGCGCGCAGCTGACCGGCGCCGGTCGCCGCGTTCTGCGCCGCGGTCCTGAGCTCGCCGAGCGCCGACTTGGCGGAGTTGAAGGTCGTGACGCACGCCTGCAGCACGTGCAGCCCCGTCTCCGCCTTGGCCAGCTCGCCCTGCTTCTCCTTGAGGTCTATGCCCGCGACGGTGGTCATCGCCACACCGCCGCCCGCGACGAGGACCCCGCCGGCCAGTACGGTGAGGCCGACGCCCGCCCCCACCCCGGTCGCGATGAGGAAACCGCCGACGACACCGGCCACGACACCGGCCGCGATCATGACCGCGCCACCGGCGATCATCGCGTTGTCCTTGTGGATGGCCGAGTGCAGGGCGTCGATCTCGTCGGAGATCGCGTTGAGGAGCCCCGTGTCACCGTTGAGGAGCGCGGTGACCTTGGTGTTGTCCTCGTCGAAGGCCCGGTAGTCCGCCTCGATGTCCGCCTGGAACGTCCCCAGCCGCTTCACGAGGCCATCCACGGCCTCCAGATAGGACTCGACGTCCTGCTCGATCGTGTTCAGCTGGGCCTGGGCATCGCTCAGGGCTTTGCGCTTCTGCGCATCGTCGCCGCTGTCCTTGGCCTGCTGCAGTGCGCCCGGCAGATCGGTCAGCGCCGCGCTGATGAGGTCGCCGTGGCCGTAGATGTTCTCGTTGGTCCCGATCATGCCCTGCAGGAGGTTCGGGTCGGTGTTCCAGTCGTTGGCGTGTCCCCGCGCCTTGCCGAGGTGGGTGTTGATCTGGTCGAGCGCGGCCTCGCCCGCGTCGACGACATCCTTCTGGTCGTCCGGCAGCTCGCTCTTGAACGAATCGTTGTCCTTGAGCGTCTTGGTGTCCATGTCAGCTTGCTTGGTCACCATCTGAGCGAACGTCTGCACCGCCAGGCCCGGACCGTGCGAAGCCTGCAGTGCGTCAGCGAAGGTTGCTGCCATCGTGATCGTCTCCGTTCTCGGTGACCGTCTGTCGACCGAACGGAGCGAGCCTCACACCGCGTGGCGAGCCCTCGACAGAACGTTTCCGGCCCCGCACCGGAATGCGGAGTTTCAGTCAGCGGGATTCGACGCAAACCCTTGGCGGGTCGTCAGACCGGAGCTCCTGACGTGCGGGAACGCAGCCGCCGAAGAGCATTCTTGGCGTGATCACCCCCACGCCGTGGCCGGGCGCACACCCCGCACACCCCGAACGCCCCGGACACCCCGGCCGCACGCCGAGCGGCCCCAGACCGCGAAGACCGAGGGCCGCACTCACCAAGCGCGGGGGCCTCCGGGCCGTCCCCCCTGCTCCGGCATCGGCCGTCCCGTCGTGATGTCGAACGGCGTCGCCCGGTCGGGCCCGGTCAGGTTGCCCGACGTCTTCCGGTGGACGGACATGGAACACAGCGCCGTGACCGACAAGCGGCAGGGCGGTTCCCGTGGCGGTTCCCGTGGCGCTTCCCGTGTGGAGGAGACTTACCATGCCGTTTGCCCCGTGTCTGAGCGTGAAGGACACCGCCGCCAGCATCGCGTTCTACACATCGCTCGGCTTCGACGTGGACTCCAGCACCGCCCGCCCCGGGGACGACATCCACATGCTTCTGTACCAGGGCGAGTTCACCGCGATGCTCTACGCCAACGCGGACCTCAAGAACTGGCTGCCCGTCCTGGCCGACGCTCCCATCGGCTTCGCCGGCATGTTCTACCTCGGCGTCGACGACTTCGATGCCGTCCACGACCACATCGTCCAGCGGGCCCAGGTCGTGAGGACACCGTCACCGACCACAGCGGCCACAGCGGCCACAGCGGCCAGCGAATGTTCTACTTCCGCGATCCGGACGGCTACGTCATCGGCATCAACGACAAGACCGCCTTCCGGGCCAGTGACATGGGCAAATACGCCTGACCAGCCCTGCCCCCACCCCAACCACCAGTCCCAGTCGGCTGGAAGGTCACTGAGACCTTCTGCAGAGTCACCCAGTCACCCAGTCCCCCCTCCCTGGTCAGCGACGGGTCATTACGAGTGCAGGTGCAGGTGCAGGTCAGTTGAGTACGCGTACTCACTCCTTGCCAGGTAACCGTGCCCATCCACCTGCTTCCCCACCGACATACCGTCCCCGTATGCCCGAGGAGAGCGCACCCGCCAACACCACCACCATCCCGCCCGAGTCCGGGGCCCCGGCCCCCTCCTCCGTCCTCAGGACCCTCGGATGCGGCGGTGTCGCGCTCGTCGTCGTACTCGTTCTGGTCGTCCAGTTCGCATGGGGCTCATGGGGGCCGAAGGACATTCCGCGCGTCGCGCCCGAGGACATGGCCAGCCGCGCCTTCCAGCGCTCCCAGGAGGCGTACGACGTCATGGGGTTCAAGCGCACCGTAAAACGAGGAGTCGAGGACATCGGTGTCAGCACGGAGAACACTTTCGGCTCCAGTTTCTGCTACGACGGGGGCCTGCTGGGGCTGGAGGACAAGACCGTCGACGGCGCCTACCGGATGAGCCACAGGTGGGCGCTGGACGACGTTCCCGCGAGCCGGGCTGTCTCCGGCCTGCGCCGACTACATCAGCGCCTCAAGGACGACGCCTGGGAGGTCACGTCCTATCGTGAGGGCGGTAAGGACAAGGCCTGGGAGCTTTTCGTCCGGCAGGACGACCGGGACGAGCGGATGTCCTTCACCTGGTACCCGGACCGGGAGTACTTCACCGGCGGCGTCAGCGTGGCCTGCGCCTATGACCCCGCGTGGAAGAACGGCGACGTCGGCCCGCCCGGCGACCAACAATGGCCACCGACCCTCCGGCCCACACAGCGGGACTAGGGCGGGACTAGGGGGTGTCCGATGGGGCAGGGTCGGAAAGGCCCTTGGGCGCCTACGAATGTGCTGGTCACAGCTCACAGCCGTGCGTTGCCGGCTGCCATGAGGATGGTCGCGTCGTAGCGGACGGCGAGTGGCTCCCGAGCAGTATCAGGGGGCCGGCCGAACCCGGGTTACAGTCGAACTGAACTCCCGGGAGTGTGCACCCTCTGTAAGCAGGGACAGACTCTCATCTGCGCACCGGGCTCCGACTCCCGTCGAGTCGCATCCCTCTGCAGGAGATCTCATGGACTACTTCGACCTCGGTCCCCTCACCCGGCCCGTATCGACGCGTTCGCCGGAGGCGCAGCGCTGGTTCGACCGTGGCCTCGCGTGGAGCTACGCGTTCAACCACGAAGAGGCGGTCACCTGCTTTGAATCGGCAGCGGCAGCGGATCCCGGCTGCGCCATGGCGTACTGGGGCATCGCGTACGCCCTGGGCCCCAACTACAACAAGCCCTGGGAGTTCTTCGACGACGCCGATCTGCAGCGCACGGTGGAACGGGCGCATGCCGCCGTCGAACGGGCCCACGCACTGTGCGACGGGGCCACGCCGGCCGAGCGCGCGCTCATTGAGGCGCTGCGCGAGCGCTATCCCGCCTCGCACGCCGCGGAGGACTGTTCCATCTGGAACGAGCCCTATGCCGAGGCCATGCGCACCGCATACGAGCTCGCTCCCGACGACCTGGACGTCGCCACCCTCTACGCGGACGCGTTGATGAACCTCACCCCGTGGCAGCTGTGGGACCTGCGAACGGGCGAGCCCGCCGTCGGCGCGCGCACGCCGGAGGCGAAGGCCGTCCTCGACCGCGCGTTGCGGACCGAGACCGGCACCGATCATCCGGGCGTACTGCACATGTACATCCACCTGATGGAGATGTCGCCGACGCCGGAGAAGGCTCTTTCGATCGCCGACCGACTGCGCGGACTGGTCCCGGATGCGGGCCACCTGCACCACATGCCTTCACATCTCGACGTGCTGTGCGGGGACTACCGACGGGTCGTGTCGGGCAACAGCGACGCGATCAGAGCCGACGAGAAGTACCTGCGGCGAGCCGGCGCGATGAACTTCTACACGCTGTACCGCTCGCACAACTACCACTTCAAGATCTACGGCGCGATGTTCCTCGGCCAGTCCAGGACGGCGCTGGAGACGGTCGCCCAACTTGAGGCGTCCATCCCCGAGGAGCTGCTGCGCGTGGAGAGCCCGCCCATGGCCGACTGGCTGGAGGGCTTCCTCGCCATGCGGGTGCACGTGCTGATCCGCTTCGGCCGGTGGACCGACATCCTCGCGCTGCCGATGCCCTCCGACCCGCAGCTGTACTGCGTCACCACGGCGATGCTGCACTACGCGCGCGCAGTCGCGTACTCCGCCACGGGGGCGACCACCGAGGCCGAGGCCGAACGAGAACTGTTCCGCCACGCGGCCGGGCGGGTTCCCGAGACGCGGATGCTGTTCAACAACACGTGCCGGGACATCCTGGCGATCGCCTCCGCCATGCTCGACGGTGAACTCGAATACCGCAGGGGCGAGTACGCCCGGGCGTTTGCCTCCCTGGAGCACTCCATCGAGCTCGACGACAACCTGCCCTACGACGAACCCTGGGGCTGGATGCAGCCGACCCGCCACGCCTACGGCGCGCTCCTGCTGGAACAGGGCCGGGTCGACGAGGCCGAGGCCGTCTACCGGGCCGACCTCGGACTCGACGACACCCTGCCCAGGTCCTCACAGCATCCAGGGAACGTATGGGCCCTCCACGGCTTCCACGAATGCCTCGTACGGCTCGGCAAGACGGGAGAAGCCCGCATCGTCGCCCAGCAGCTCACCGTGGCCACCGCACTCGCGGACGTCCCCGTCGAAGCGTCGTGCTTCTGCCGCCTCGACACCGACACCGCAGGCGCGAAGAACGGCTGCTGCTCCGACTGAATCCGTGACAGTGCGAACTGACGCGGTGTAGTGCCTTTCTTGCCCCCGCGCTGCTGCGACTTCCGACTTCCCCTCCCCTTGAAGAAATTTTTTCATTCCGGTGCTCGGATTTGCCTCGTCCCCTTTGGATAAGCTCGGCCACCGGAATTACTCGCCCACACAAGGAGCAAGCCCCTATTGTCGATCCAAGACGCGGACGACACTTCGCAGGTCGGCAGGCTTACGGGCTTATGCAGTTTGGCGGGCTTACGCTGCTCGGTGGTCCGCCTGGATGCGGGAAGTCCGCCATTGCAGAGAAGCTGACCTCGACAGCTGAAAAGCATCCGTAAAAGAGCGAGCATCCGTAAAAGAGCGAGGCGGAGGAGGAGCTGCGCGAGCGCACGGGCTTCTCCTCCGCCCGGCCCACATCTGCGAGAGGTGCGTTACCCGCAGACCAGGACGATGAGACCGCTGCAGTCGTCGCCGTCATCACCGTGGCCCTTGTGGCCCTTACCCTGGTCCCAGCCGGCGCTCCAGCCGTTGTGGTGACCACCGGCCGGGCTCGACTGGCTGGTCGTGGACTTTGTGGTGGGGTGCGGGGCGGGCGTTGCCGTGACGGCGGAGGCGGGCGCCGCCGATCCTGCCGCAAGAGCGATACCCAGAGCGGCGCTGATGGCGAGTATTCGCGAAACGGTTTCCTTGGGGCGATTCATCTGTGCAGTGTTCATGCGATAACAGTGCACGCCTCTACGGCCAGTTTCGCCCCGAGCGCACCCAATCGAGTGAAGCCCACGGAATCCAACACCCCGGGTTTCCGCGCCGCTTCCCCACTTACCCTCTCCCCCTCTTAAGGCTTCCCCGGCCTCATAAGACTGAAGCGGTATATGTATATGCGTATGCACACCGCCGCCGCATTTCCATTTCTCTATCTTTCTGCTGCTGCCACAGCAGTGCACAATTCCCAGCCAGCTCCCGAGGACGTGCCGGGACGTCGAACAGCTCCCAGAGCGGGCTGGAGCCTGTCCGATGGATCAGACCCCAGCTGGACCGGGAGATCAGTGTGCGACTAGGTTCCGCTGATGTCCTTGCTTGTCCCGTCGCTGCCGCCCGGCTACCGTTCGCGATCCGCGAGCGTCCGCGACGTTCCTGCGATCCACGCCCTGGTCACGGCCTGCGAACGGGAGGTGTACGGGCAGGTGCAGAGCGACGCCGGGGCCATCGCCGCGGACCTTGCGCGACCGGGTCTGGTGCCGGAGTCGGACACCGTGCTCGTCCTCGACCGGGCCGGGCGTCTGGCGGCCCGGGCCTGGGTGGACCGGCGCTCCGAGGTCGACGTGCATCCGGACCACCGAGGCCGGGGCCTGGGCGCGGCGTTACTCGACTGGGCGCACACGCGGTCCCGGCAGGCCAGCGGCGACGGCATCGTGCAGACCGTGCCGGACGCGGACGCCGGCGCCATCGCGCTGCTGCGCTCGCGCGGGTATCAGCCGCTGGTGACGGCCTGGCTGCTGGAGTTCGCCATGCCGGACGAACCCGCCGTACCCGAGCCGCCGACGGGCCTCACGGTGCGGCCCTTCCGCGTCGGCGACGGGCCCGCCGCGCACGCCCTCGTCCAGGACGCGTTCGACGAGTGGCAGCAGCGGCGGCAGGCGTACGAGGAGTGGGCCACGCACACCATCGAGCGGCCCGCGTTCGCCCCGGCACAGTCGACCCTGGCCTTCGTCGGCGATCAACTGGTGGGCACTGCCCTGGCGTTGGATGTGCCGGGCGCGGACGAGGGTTACCTGGAGCAGGTCGCCGTACGCTACGACCACCGCGGCCGGGGACTCGCCCGACTGCTACTGCGCCACACGTTCCGCGCCTTCCACCGGGCGGGCCGCCGTTCCTGCACGCTGTGGACGCACTCGGACACCGGCGCGCTCGACCTGTATCTGCGAGTGGGCATGACGGTCCGGCACAGCTCCACCGTCTTCCGCAAAGACCTCTGTTTTGCGTAAAGACCTCCGCCCCTAGGGTCCGGTCACGGCCACATGATCACCGACTGGCCCTCCAAGGCCGAGCTTTGGGAAACACCTCCCATCGGTAGCTGGCGGAGGGGCCCGATCCCGACCATGGCGAGAACACCGCCAACCCGCCATTCAGCTCTATCCGGCCCCGAGCGGCTCGTGTCGGTGACGGGTGAGCCCTTGTTCGGCATGATGCCGTTGAACGGGGTCGTCGAGGTGGCGTACGCACTCAGATGCTTCAAAGCTCCCCCTTGGGCGATACACATCAAGTGCCGTTCACAGGGCGGGAGTTGTGGGTTCGGCGGCAACGCCGCAGCCCTGACCGGTTGTCGTCGCCTCACCAAGAGGACGGCGTCGCAGGGGTGCGAGACTGCCACCATGACTGCGCACCTCATCTCCGTCATCGGGAGCAGTCCTGGTGTCGGCAAGTCCACCTTGTGCCGTGCGGTGGCCAAGTGGCTGGCCAGCACCGGCGCGTCGGTCGACCACTTCGAGGAAGCCGACATTCTCATGCGGCCGGCCTTCCAGCCGGTGGCCGAAGAGTTCGCCGGCGGGGCTGCCAGCGTCCGGCCTGAGACCCTCGTCGAGTCCACTCGCGCCTACGTCGCGGAGTCAATCGCGGCAGGCAGAGACTACTTGGTGACGGATGCCCTCCTGCCCTTCATTCCGTCCCTCGTGGCTTGGGGCCACGACGAGAGCACTCTCGTCCACGTCATGGGAGAACAGGCACGGGCCGTGGAGCCGGCCCAGGTCATCGTGGTGTACGTCCACGACAACCCGGAGACGGCACTGCGACGCGCCGTCGACCGAGAAGGGGACGCCTGGGAAGACTGGTACGTGCGGAAACTTGCCGGCTCCCCAGGCACTCAGGCTGTCCATGACCTCTCATCGGCCGCCGCTCACCTCCGCTACGAGGCGAGCCTGACATCTCGCCTGCTCGCGCAGACCCCGTGGCACGTTCTGACCGTGGATGTAGGGACGCTCGATGCTTAGGAGGCATACGCCTACACCCGACGCCACCTGACAGACCTGCTGGGGCTGGCGGGCTGATCGTTGACGTAGCGAGTGGCCGCTGTCAACCAAAAGAAACCAACGGCGAGTCTGGGCAACGTGGGCGGAGCGATACGGGCTGGACGCGGATGAGGTCTACCGGGTGGCGCTGCGGACGCGGCCGATGGAGGCCTTCGCGGTGGTGGCTGCGGACCAGGATGCGAGAGAGTGCCTGGCTGCGCTGCACGAACTGGAGGACGAGGACGTCCGGTCCGGCGTCTACGCGGCCTTCGACAGCGCGTCGGAGCTGCTGGGTGCCCTCCCGTCAGGGGTGTGGGCGCTCGTGACCTCCAACTATGAGCACCGGGTGCGCGGGCGATTTGCGCGGACCGGCCTGCCGGTTCCCCGCGTCATTGTGGACGCGGCCGCAGTGGAGGAAGGCAAGCCCCTCGCCCGTGCCCTACCTCTTGGCCGCCGAGCAGCTCGGTGCTCGGCCCGAGAACTGCCTGGTCATCGAGGACGCCCCCTCCGGAGTCGAAGCGGGGCTGCGGGCCGGGATGACGGTGTGGGGCGTCAACACCGCGGCCGCGGTGGCCGGCGTGCACCGTCACTTCGCGAGCCTGCGCGAAGCCGTCCCCGACGTCCTCGCCTTCGCTCAGCTGGAGGGGCCGACCAAAGTGGGGTGATCACCCGGTCCATGCCGCTGTCGGACGCGATGCCCTGCGTGTATCGATGCGGCTCAGGCCCCTGACCTGTCGGCGCCGAGGGGCGTGACGGTCGGGGCTGCCGGTCGGTCCGGGGGCAGGCCGAGGGCCATGCTGCCCACGTGGATCAGCCGGTCGCGGTGCCACGGCCGCAGGAAAGGGGCCGTCGCCGGGGACTCCATACGTCCGGTCAGGCAGGACGCCAGGCCGAGATCGGTGGCGGTCAGGGACAGGGTCTGCATCAGGCAGCCGGTGTCACGGTAGATCAGGCTGAGCGCCATGCCCTCGTACTTCCAGCCGGTGCGGCCGGCGTAGGAGGCGAGGTAGAGGCTGACCGGAGGCGGGGAATCCAGCAGCGCGGGGTCGATGACGGTGTGCTGCTGGAGGGCGGCCAGTTCGCCGGTCCATGGGGTGAGCCGTTGCAGGCTGTGGCTGAAGGGATCGTAGTGATAGGCGCCGGCGGTCAGACCGTCGGCCGCGCGGGCCAGGAGGTAGATCTCCAGGCTGTGGCGGGCGCCGCCGGAGGGCGCGGGGCGTTGGGTCTGTTCGTAGGCGCGGGGCGGCAGGTGGCCGCGTACCCGGGCGGAACGGGCCAGCAGGGCGGCGAGGAGGGGCAGCGGAACGGGCTCGGGGGCGTATCCGCGGACGCTGCGGCGGGCTGCCAGGACCGCGGCCAGCGGACGGCTCGGCACGTCGGAGGTGTCGGGGAGGGCGATGACGTCGTCGGCTTCGGGGTGGCGGAGCCGGGCGGGCGGCGGGCTGCCCTGACCGGCGCCGGGGACCGGGCCCCGGCCGGCCTGGGCGTGCACCGCCAGCTCGTACGGGGTCCAGCCGTCGCGGCCGCCGTCCCCGGGCAAGGTAACGCCCGTGTCGTTCGGGCCATCCATGCCTTCCAGGTGGTCCGACCCAGCCGGACCTTCCGGCTTGTCAGGGCCTTCCGGCTCGTCAGGTTCGTCCGGGCCACGGCGCTGGAGGATGCCGGCCGCGGTGAGGCGGTCCAGGAGCTTACGGACGTCCCCTCCGGGGGCGGACTCCCTCCAGTGTTCGTGGAGTTGGTCCGCGGTTTGCGGATGGTCGAGCCGGTTGAGGAGGTCGATGAGGACGGGCTTCGCGGCGAACTTCCGCCAGCGCCGGCAGTCGACGAGCACCGGGCCGCCTCCCTCGGCCCACTCCAGCAGGAGGTCGGGGTTGCGGCGGTAGCGGCACTTGTCGCCGTACTCCTCATGGGGCGCGTTGTTCGCGATCGGGGTTTCGCGTGTCGTCGGGGTTCCGTGTGTCGTCGGGGCGCCGTCCATGGTCGGGGCGTCGTCCGTGGCCCGGGTGTCGTCCGTGGTCGGGGCGCCGTCCGTGGTCAGGGCGCCGTCCGTGATCGGGGCGTCGTCCGTGATCGGAGCACCGTCCGTGGTCAGGGTGTCGTCCGTGATCGGGGCGTCGTTCACGACGGCTTCGCCTTCCGTCAGGTCGTCGCGGACCTCGCCCGCAAGCTGAATGCCTGTCAGGGACGGTCCGCCAGGGAACATCCGTAAGGAAACATCTGCGGGGGAACATCCGCGGGGGGGGAACGCCGTCAGAGAAACGGCAACGGCATCGGATTGAGCTGATCCTCCGTCAGGGCGGAGTCGCGGGCGCCCATCGCGACCGGGGCGGTGAAGACCCGGGGGCCGCCGCGCCGGTGGAAGTCGCTGCGCAGAGTGAGCGGGCACAGGCCGGGGATCACCGTCCGCACGACCGAGACGCCGCATTCGGCCACGTCGATGGGGGTGATGTCGACGGTGATCGTCTCGTAGCCGCGGTCGGCCAGCCGCCGGACCGCCTCGGCGACATCGTCCTGAAGGGCTCCGGCGGGCCGGGCCTCGGGCACCGGGCGCAGCGGGCCGTCGTTCCAGAAGTCGAGGTGGTGCTGGCGCTCGGGCGCGCAGTAGTAGAGGCAGAACTCGCTGAGGCTGCTCAGGGCCGCGTCGGCGGCCGGGATCTCGGCCTCTTCGAGCCAGATGCCGGCGCCGGTCCGGCACAGGCACGCCTCTTCCAGCGCTCCCAGCAGCGCGGCGCGCGGATCGAGGTCCGCGCGGGCGGCGTGGATGACGACGGGCCGCTCGGCGGTGCCCTCGACGAAGCGTACGGCGACGGCCGGGATGCCCAGGTCGGTGGTGAGGTCCTTGGCGGTGACCGTCGCCCCTTCGCCGGTGATCCGCTCCACGATCCGGCGGGCGGGCCCGTCGGGCAGTCCGGTGAGATCGAGGCTGGGCAGGGTGAGCCGGTTCTCCCAGAAGACCAGGGTGGCGTCGCGTTCGACCACCTCCATCAGCCCGCCGTGGACGGCGTGGTGGTACGAGCCGCCGGCCGCGAGCCCGGTGGAGATCGGGTCGAACCACGGCTTATGGGCGCGCGGGAAGCGGTAGGGCAGGTGGACCGCGCAGGCCGGGACGTACCGTGCCCGGCCGGTGGTCAGGGACCGGCCGCGCACCCAGTCGATCTCCACGTCCGGGTCGAAGGGCGCGTAACGGCGCTGTTCGGCGTACTCCTTGGCGGACCCGAGCGGCAGACTGCGCGGATCGACCGCTTCCTCGCCGAGCGCCTTGAGCGTGGCGCGGACGAACCGGCCCGGGTCGTACACCCCGGCCGCATACCGCTCCAGCGTCTCACCGACCGCGCAGACCCGGGCGTTGACCGGATCGCTCTTCACCGCCCCGCCGCGGGCCTCGGCCGCCACCGGCGAGAACCACGTCGTGGTGATCATCCCGGCCGTCCGTGCGTAGGTGGTTCCGCCCGCCGGGCCCACTCCCCCGGTCTCCTCTTCCGCCGCCCGGTCCACCCGCAGCTCGGGCACCAGGCCGGTAAGCGGATCGACCGCGCCGCGCATCAGCCGCCAGCTCTCCCGTACGTCCACGGCTGCCGCCTCGTCCCGCCGGGGCGGTACGGCGGCCGAGCCGCAGGCGGGACAGCCCGGGGTGTGGAACAGGGCGTGCCGGGTGCGCTCCAGAGAGGCGTGGTCGAGTTCGGTCAGCACCGGCAGCCCGGAATGCAGCGCCGGGGCCTCCGGGGCGGTGCGTGCGGGAGGTGCGGACAGTGTGGTGAGGACTTCATGGGCCACGACCCCGGCCGCGACGGCGGTCGTCGGCCACGCCTCGCTCTCCGCGGCGCCCAGCAGCAGGTCCAGCGGCAGACCGGCCACCTGCTGCCAGGTGTGGTTGGCGCGGATCCTCCGTACGAGGCAGACCGGGCACGGCGTACGGGGTGGGGTGAGGGTGGCGAGCAGCAGCCGCGTCGGGGTGCTGAGGAAGGTCACCAGGGGCGTACCGGCGTCGGCGGCCAGGCCGGTCCAGCGCCGGAGTTCGTCCTCGTGCAGCCCCAACGGGAGGACGGCGGCGTCGGGTTCACCGGCCCCGTCGGCCGGGACCGGACGAACTCCCGTCCTGTCGAGGAGGGTCGCCACCTCGGTGGCCAGCGGCCCGTCTCCGGCCACCGCGACCGTCCGGCCGCGCAGGGCGGCGACGTTCCCGTAGAGCGGATGCGGGAGCCGCCCGTCCCCGTGGTGGGCCAGGCCACGGGCGCGCAGCCCCTCGCCGACCCGCTCGGGGACGGCATCGAGCGCGACCAGCCCGTGCTCGTCACCGGGCCGGTATGCCGCACCTGCCCCATTGACGCCCGGCCCCTTGACGCTTGACCCGTTGACGCTTGACCCATTGACACCCAGCTCATTGACACCCAGCTCATTGACGCCCGGCCCGGGTTCGCCGTCGGCGCCGGGCAGCCGGACGGGCACGCGGAGGGTTCCGGTACTCGCGCAGACGTAGAGGTGCTCGCCGCGTACGACGAGCCGTACGTCGCGGCGGAGGGTCAGCGGTGAGGTGGGACGGGGCGTGGGCCGGGAGCCGTGCCGGGAGGTTTCCAATGCATTCCGCCTTCGGAGAGCCGTGGGTGACGCGGGAAAACGCCTCCCGGCCGGTTCGCTGCCCGGCCGGGGGACATTCCTTCCGTTACTCGGCCGGCTCCGAGTCGTCGTATTCAGTGACGAAACAAAGGCAGCTGTGACCCGCAAAAGCCGTTTCCGACTCCGGGATCACCATCTCTTCGAACAGCTCTTCTCCCTCGGACATGGAGCTTCCCCTTCCGTTCGGATTTCCGCTTACCGGAGAATTACCGGCCGGTCACTCAAGCGCCATCCCGACCACTTCTCCCGAGGTGGCGCCCGCCCTCCATTCCGGGGGATAACGGCATTACCCGTCAAGGAACTACGGGGAAGTGACTCAATCCCTCATTTGGAAGATGATCCTACAGATAAATTCCCTCGCCACACGTCGACCACCTGCGACTTCGCGGAGAATTACGGCGATAAACGGAATTCACCACCCCACGCAAGGCACGAACCGGCCGGATCCAGCGCACGGTTCGCTTCCGGCCACCGGGCGACTTTCGCCCCGTCGGCGACATCGACAACACAACTAACGGCCCGGCCACCGCGAACGCCCCCAAGCCGACCACGTGTCCGGCATGATCGGCGGTGTCAGAGCCGTGTCAGTCGTATGTCAGGTCCGTCGGCGATCGTGGCCGCAATAACCGCCACGAAAGGACAAAGGACATCCGATGAGTCAAACGGTTCCGGTTCCCATCCCGAACGGTCTCCCCATGGAGCGCGACGCGGGCCCCTTCGACCCGCCCCGCCAAATCACCCGGCTACGCGAGGCTCGCCCTGTCAGTCCCATGATCTTCCCGGACGGTCACGAGGGCTGGCTGGTCACCGGCTACGACGCGGTCCGCCAGCTCATGGCCGACACCCGGTTCAGCTCCCGCCAGGACATCGGCGTTCTCCACTTGCCGTACGAGACCCCCGGCATGCCCCCCGCTACCGAGCCGTCCCCGCAGGTGCCGGGCCTGTTCGTCGCCATGGATCCGCCGGACCACACCCGGCTGCGGCGCAAGCTCACCGGCGCCTTCACCGTCAAGCGCATGAAAATGCTCGAAGAGCACATCGTCGAGATCGTCGAGCGGCAACTGGACGAGCTGGCGCGCCTTGCCCCGCCGGTCGACCTGGTCAAGGAGTTCGCGCTGCCGGTGCCTTCGCTGGTGATCTGCGAACTGCTCGGTGTCCCCTACGCGGACCGGGAGACCTTCCAGGTCAACTCCGCCAAGTTCATGGAAAAGGACGTGGCGCTCGACGAGAAGATGGCCGCGTACGGCGCACTGACCACATACCTGGGCGAACTGGTCACGGGCAAACGCGCTGCCCCCGGCGACGACATACTGTCCGACCTGGCCCGCCATGACGACCTCACCATCGAGGAGCTGACCGGCATCGCCTTCCTCCTGCTGCTCGCGGGCCACGAGACCACCGCCAACGTGCTGGCGCTGGGCACCTTCGCGCTCCTGGAGCACCCCGAGCAGCTGGCCGAACTGCGCGCCAACCCGGATCTGTTCCCCGATGCGGTCGAGGAACTCATGCGCTACCTGTCCGTTGCCGATGTCTTCTATCGCTACGCCACGGACGACATCGAACTCGGCGGTGAAACAATCCGTAAGGGATCGACCGTCGTTGTCTCGCTGCTGGCCGCCAACCGCGACCCCCAGCGCTTCGACAACCCCGACGCCCTCGACATCCACCGCAAGGCCCGCGGTCATCTGTCCTTCGGCCACGGCATCCACCAATGCCTCGGCCAGCAGCTGGCCCGCATCGAGATGCGCGCCGGTTTCGACGGACTGCTGCGTCGCTTCCCGACCCTCAAACTCGCCATCCCCGCCGACGAGGTGAAACTCAGGACCGACATGAACATCTACGGCGTCCACGAACTTCCGGTCACGTGGACGGAATCGGAAACGGCCCGGTAAACCGTCGGCCGAGCCTCATCGTCGTCACCACGGTGCGCTGCCGGGTGGCCGACGCGGCTATCAACGGGGTGGCTTTCGCGAAGGGGTTCCGCCCGGCTCGGGGAGGGGCCGCTGGTGGGCGACCGTCGACCATCGACCGGCGACGCGATCGCGGCCAGCGGCTGTGCGTTGTGCGTTGTGCGTCGGGGTCGCCCTCGGCCGGTACGGGTGGGCGGTCGCCTCGGCCGGTACGGGTGGGCGGTCGCCACGTTCAGGGCGCGAGCGTGGCCCCGGCCAGCTGAGACCAACTGGTCTGCGTCCCTTCATGAGTCACCGCGGCGAACCGTGCGTCGCCGAGGCGGCGGCGCGCGATCTGCTCGATCCGAGCCACGTCCGGGTGGGAGCGGTCCTGCAGCCCGCGCACGCCCGCGCTCGCCGCGAGCAGGCGCGCGGCCTGCTCGTGCTCGTCGCGGCGCAGTGCCAGGTCCGCAACCCCGACGAGCACCTGCGCGATCAGCGGCGCGTGTCCCGCCTCGGACGCCGCCTCGCAGGCCGCCGCGCGGTGCGCCCGGGCCTCGCCGAGATCGTCGGCGAGATAGCCGAGCAGGTCGTGTGTCACCGCGCGGATGTTCGCCCGCTCCGCTTCCTCGCCCAATACGGCCGTCGCCACGCCCAGTTGCTTGTGCGCCTCCTCGGCGTTGCCGCCCCACCGGGCGAGTCCCGCCTTCGAGAAGGCCAGCACGGCCAGCGCGCCCGGCCAGGTGACTCGCTCCGCGCACCGCTGCGCCTCGGCGATGGTGGCCGCGCTGGCGTCCTCGTCGCCCAGCAGCCAGTACAGCTGCGCCTGCCGCGACCGCATGCGGATGACGTCGTCAGTGGCACCGACCTCGCTGACGACCGCGATCGCCTGCTCGTAGTGCTTGCACGCAGCGGCCAACTCGCCGCGTACGGCGATCCGTTCCGCCAGCTCGGACAGGGCGAACGAGATCCCGAACCGCTCGCCCAGTGCCCGGAACTCGACCAGCGCCCTCTCCAGGTAGGCGTCCGCGTCCCGCCCGTCCTGGCCGAGCACGATCCGCATCTTGCCCAGGTGCAGCCGGGCCAGCGCGCGCGCCCAGGGGTCCTCGTCGTCCAGCAGCGCTTCGAACGCGGGCAGGAACGCGTCCGGCGCCTGCAGCATGCGTTCCAGCGGGGCGATGAACCCCATCAGCGGGTGGCGGCGCTGACTGTGCTGACTGCGCCGGCTGAACCGGTACGCCTGGTGGATCCACTCCGCGGCCTGGTGTTCGTCGCCCAGCCCGGAGGTCACGAACATCGAGACCAGGGCGTACACCGTGGCCCGGACGTCGTCGGGCACCTCGCCGGGCGTCCTGGCGGCCGCGGTGATCAGCTCCATGCCCTCGGTCTTGTGCCCGCCGAGCCACCAGTACCAGCCGGCGCCCGCCGCGAGCCGCATCGCCGCCTGCGCCTCGCCCGCCGCGAGCGCGCCGCGCATCGCCGCACCGATGTTGTCGTGCTCGGCGTCGAGCGTGGCCAGCCAGTCCAGCTGCTCGGCGCGGCGCAGGTGCGGTTCCGCGGTCTCGGTGAGTTCGGTGAAGTAGGCCAGGTGTGCGTGGCGCGCCAGGGCCGATTCCCCCGCCTCCGCGAGCCGGTGCCCGGCGTACTCCTTGATCGTGCCGATCATGCGGTAGCGCGGGGCGCTGTCGCCCTCCGCGAGCAGCAGCGACTTCTCGGTGAGCGCGGTGAGCAGCTCAAGCACCTGCTCCTGTCCGACCGTGTCGCCCGCGCAGACCCGTTCGGCCGCTTCCAGGCTCGCCCCGCCGGCGAACACCGAGAGCCTGCGCAGGACCATCCGCTCGGCGTCGGTGAGCAGTTGCCAGCTCCAGTCGACCACCGCGCGCAGCGTCTTGTGCCGGGGCAGCGCGGTCCGGCTGCCGCTGGTCAGGAGGCGGAACCGGTCGTCGAGCCGGTTGGCGAGCTGATCGACGGACATCGTGCGCAACCGGGCCGCGGCCAGTTCGATCGCCAGCGGCATCCCGTCCAGCGCCCGGCAGACGCGCACCATCGTCGCCAGCGTGGGAGCGTCGGCCGCGAGATCCCGGCGTACCGCCCCGGCCCGGTCCCGCAGCAGCTGGACGGCGGGTGAGGACTCGATCTCGCCCGGGCCCGCGTCCCCCTCCGGCAGGGCCAGCGGCTCGACCGGCCACAGCGCCTCCCCGGTGATGCCGAGCGGTTCCCGGCTCGTCGCCAGGATCCGCAGCCGCTGGCATTCCCCGAGCAGCCGGTGGGCGAACACCGCCGCGGACTCGATCACGTGCTCGCAGTTGTCCAGGATCAGCAGCGCGTCCCGCTCGCGGATCGCGGCGATGAGCCGGTCCGTCAGCTCCGCGTTCGGTGCGCCGCCGAGCAGGCCGTCCCGGAGTCCGAGCCCGGCGAGCGCCGACTGCGCCACGTCGGTCACATCGCCGTCCGCGCCGATGGCGGCGAGCTCCACCAGCCAGGCCCCGTCCGGCAGGCCGCCGAGCAGCGTGCGCGCGGTCTCCGTGGCCAGCCTGGTCTTTCCCGACCCGCCCGGCCCGATCACGGTGGTCAGCCGGTGCGCGGCTATGAGCTCGCGGACCGCGGCGACATCGGCTCCCCTGCCGACGAAGGTGGTCAGCTCGGCGCGCAGGTTGGTCTTACGGCTCTCCTCCCGCCGCCCCAACTCGCCCCGCAGCAGCGCGACATGCAACGCGGCCAGCTCCGGCGAGGGGTCGACGCCCAGCGCGTCGGCCAGGGCCTCCCTGGCACGCTGGTACACCAGCAGCGCCTCGCTGTCGCGACCGGCCGCGGCGAGGGCGCGCATCAGCGCGGCGACGAGCCGCTCCCGCAGCGGGTGCGCAGCCACCAGGTCGGTCAGCTCCGTGACCATCTCCGCACCGCGCCCGAGGGTGACCTCCGCGTCGACCCGCTCCTCCGTGGCCGTCAGCCGCAACCCCTCAAGCCGGGCGACCGCGGCGTCGAACGCGGCACTGTCCTGCAGACCGACATCCTGCATGGCCGCGCCGCGCCACAGTTCGAGGGCCTCACGCAGCAGCCGCACCCGCCGGGAAGCGTCCTCGGTACGGGCCCGGCCCGCGATGACGAGGCGTTCGAACCGCACGGCGTCGACGGCGGCGGGCTCCACCCGCAACCGGTAGCCGTCCGTCTGCCCCTCGACCACCCCGTCCGGCAGCACCTTCCGCAGCCGGGAAACCAAGCGCTGCAGGGCGTTCGTCGCATCGGCGGGCGGATGCTCCCCCCAGATCCAGTCGACGAGCGATGCCTTCGGGACCACATGCCCCGGCTTGAGCGCGAGGGCGACCAGCAGTCCACGCAACCGCGCACCCGGCACGTCGGCCGAGCCGCCGTCGTCCGCGCGAACCTCCAATGGCCCCAGCATCCCGATCTGCACCCGCTGATTTTGCCATGGGCTTTCGGCAGGCATCTCCCAACCAGTGCAGGCACCTTCGGGTCCGTTCGGGCCCATGTATCGCGCGGCGAAGGCTGCTGCCGAGGCCGCCATGCGGCTCCTCGCGCCAGGCGCTGCGGTCGTACGCACCTCATTGACCATCGGGCACGGCGAATCGGTCCACGAGCGTCGCGTGGCTCCGAGCTGCTGGATACCCTTGCCTGCCCTATCTTTCCCGAGCGGTCAATCTCCCTTGGATGGCGCCCAGCTCCGGCCGACAGAACTGCGACCTGCGGGCTGCTTCCCAGGCCCGATCACTGCTTGGCTAGCCTCATCACATGGGCATGGACATTACGGTCCTCGTCGTCGACTGGGCGCACCTGATGGACGTAGCACCTGACAACCGGCTTGAGGTGCTGCAGGAGTCGGCGTACTCGGACGACGAAACCGATGAGATCGATGCGGGGTGGGCGTGGCCTGCCGAATCGGAAAGGTCCTGGCTGGGCCGGTATGAGTTCGGCGGCACCCTCGGCTCGTACAAGCCGCACTTTTGGGCGGCACACGCATGGGAGGCCGTCCGGGGCTCCGCCGAGACCGGGCTTCGGAGGGCTCTGGACGACTTCCTGCAGGCTCTTATCTGGTGGGGGCCTGAGGACGACAGCGACGTCGAGGACGTAGACGCCGGCATCTTCCCTTCCATCGACGGTCTGTGGCGGCCGGGGCCGCTCATCGTCTGCGCACCCGAGACTGTGGTCTTCCTCGACCGTTGCTGGCAGGAGGCCGCCCCCGTCCTGCCTCAACTGCGTGAGCCGTACGCACGCCACGCCGCACGCCCTGGGCGGTGGATGGCGGACTTCGAGGAGTTCAATGACCTGCTGTTCGGCTGGGCCACAGTGGTCGGCGAAGCCCGACGACGCCGATGGGGACTGATCGGACTCCCTATCTGAGAGTCCCTGGGAGGAGGCTCACTTTCTGCACGATGGGTTCCCCCGCTGCTGTATCCGTTGCTGAGGGGAAGACCCGTACGTCAGCTCGGCGTGCAGGAGCGAAAGCAGCGCTGCATCTCGCCACCTGGCAGGCTGTCGATCACAGCCAGGACCTCATGGGCCTGGGCCCTCTCCCAGATCGCAACAGTGTCGCCGACCAGGCCCTCCGAGGTGAGGTGCCTTGCGGGATCGGTGATGCGGACGACCTCAATGAGCTCGGTCTTCCCGATGGTGAAGGGCAGCAACATGCTCCCCAGACTACGAAAGCAAGCGCGCGCACTTCCGCGCCCGGCCGGCGGTCTGGCCATCGACGAGGCGGCCGGCCCGCGAGATCAGCGGGATTTCATTGGGCCGCGCTCGTTCCCGTCCCCGTTCCCGTCACCGTTCAACGTTGCTCTACCGGGGCTGCACCGTTCGCGTTGTCCTCGAAGAGTTCCTGGGCACGGCGCAGCAGGGCTAGTCGTACAGCGTCTGGTGCCAGGACGCGTAGGGGTGTGGCCAGGCTGAGAAGGTACCGGGCGAGCCCGTCCGCGTCGGGGCCGCCGACGTCGACGATCGTGGTCTCGGGGCCTTCGGGATGGTGGGCGCCGACTGTCGACGGGATCAGCCGCAGTGCTTGGTCCATGGGCATCGGGAGGCGGATCGTCGCATGGATCGGGTACGGGCCGGTCGCGACGGAACGGGAGACGAGCAGCGCTGGGTCGGGTGCGTCGATGAGGTCCACCCGGTGCCCGGTTGGCTGTATTCGGTCGACCCTGTCGGCCCGGAACGTCCGCCATTGGCCACGCGTCACGTCCCGGGCGACGAAGTACCACCGGCGGCCGGTGTGGACGAGGCGGTACGGGTCGACGTCCCGGACCGTGGCCCTGCCTTCCCAGTCTCGGTACGACAGTCGGGCACGCTCCGCCTGGCGGCACGCGGCAGCCAGTTCCAACAGCATGCCCGGCGTGATCTGCGGCTCGCCGGGCCTGGGCGTGTGTACGAAGGCGGCGTCCATCTCGCCCAGCCGGTCCGCGATCCGCCGCGGCAGCACCTGCCGCAGCTTCAACAGCGCCGACAGTGCGGCCTGATCGCCGCCCAGAGCTCCGCTGAGCGCGGCCTCGCGCAGCCCGACTGCCACAGCGAGTGCTTCCTCGTCATCGAGGATCAGCGGCGGTATCCGGGCTCCGGCGTTGAGGCGGTAGCCGCCCCAGGGTCCGGGGTCGGATTCGATGGCGTAGCCGAGTTCCCGGAGCTTGGCGATGTCCCGGCGCACCGTGCGATCGGTGACCGCCATCCGGTCGGCCAGCTCACCGCACGTCCACGACGGCCGGGCAGCCAGCAAGGAGACCAGTCGCAGCAGGCGGGCGGATGAGCTGATCACGGTCTGGAGTGTTCCACGTGACCAGGACCGGATCTGTCCTGGTCCCGCCCTAGCGTCTTCCTCATGAGCACGGAAAACACCTCCGCACCCGCGTTCCGCTACTCGGCCGTCACCTTCGACTGCCCTGACCCCGCCGAACTGGCCCACTTCTACGGCGAGGCCCTCGGCCTGCCCGTCGTCTTCTCCACCGACGACTTCGTCCTGCTCGGTCAGGAGGGCGCGGCCGGACTGGGATTCAACCGGCTGACCGACTACCGCCGTCCCACCTGGCCGGACCCCTCCCAGGCAAAGCAGGCCCACATCGAGCTGGGCGTCGACGACTTGGGAGCCGCCCAGGCCCGGCTGCTCGCCCTGGGGGCAGTCAAGCCCGAGTTCCAGCCGGACCCCGACCGGTGGCGAGTCCTGCTGGACCCCGCAGGCCATCCGTTCTGCATCTCCACTCTGGTCTGAACACCGCCCACGAGCCGATGACCACAACACCGCGCGCTCAGGGAGGGACAGCACCCGTCCCGGAAGCGGCCGGACAGCCAGACCGGGCAGCCAGACCTGGCAGCCAGCTCAGATCGTCGCCCTCGTGGCGTCCGGCTAAGCGACCGCGCGCGTGAAAAACATCTGGATCTCAGCGGCGAGGTTGCGCATGTCCTCGCCTGCCGCGTGCACCGTGGTGGTCTCGAAGCGCCACTCTTCGGAGGGTGGCCGGTCATGGATCCCCCAGGTCAAGTGGACATAGCCGCCGGGCCGGTGCTCGGCCGAGAGGGTCAGATCGTGCTCCAAGGAGCGCCATGTGCGCGCGCCCTCCCAGCCCCGGAAGTCCTCAGCCAAGGAGGAGAGGAACATGTCCAGGCCGTCGCCCTCCCACGTCCGTACCACGGTCTCGATACTCCCCCACGGCCCGCGAGCTCTCACGAGGAAGTCGAGCGTCGGGTCATCTCCGAACGGCCTTGCCGGCTCGGAGAAGCTCAGGGAGACCGGACGCAGTGCGAGGTCGAGGTCTTCCACCCGTACCACAGAGCTCTCTTCGATCATTCGAGCAGGTTAGGAGCCCAGGACTCGGTAACCAACTGCTTTCCCGCGCCGTCCTGGCTGCGACGCGCAAGCGCTACTGAAAGCGTGTTCGTCCACCGCAGCCATGACGCTTGAGAGCCCCACCGACTCAGCGCACAGCACCGACGAAGGCGAGCCCACGGCCTGCTGACCGCCTGCACACCGCCTGCACTCCCTCACGAGCACGGGCAAGCCGCTACCCGGCATCGGCACACGGACGCGGGCGCTGACGCTAACGCTGACGCTGACGCTGACGCACAACCATGCCCCCGATCGGAAGGCTCCGCGGACCCGGCCCGGCCGCCGTTCAGGCGCGGAGATAGGTGAGGACGGCGAGGACGCGGCGGTGCCCCTGGCCGTCGAGGTGGAGGTCGAGTTTCTGGAGGATGCTGCTGACGTGCTTGTTGACCGCCGCTTCGGTGACGTAGAGCTCGCGGGCGATGGCGGCGTTGGCTCGTCCCTCGGCCATCAGGGCGAGGACTTCGCGTTCGCGCGGGGTGAGGCGTTGCAAGGGGTCGCGGCGGCGATTCAGGAGCTGGCGGACCACTTCGGGGTCCACGACCGTTGCACCTGCGGCGACCTGGGCGACCGCGTCGACGAATTCGCCGACGGCGCTGACGCGGTCCTTGAGGAGGTAGCCGACGCCGCTGTCGCTGCCGAGGTCGAGCAGGTGGGCGGCGTAGGACTGCTCGATGTACTGGCTGAGGACCAGGACCGGCAGGGTGGGGCGCTCGTGGCGCAGGAACACGGCGGCGCGCAGCCCGTCGTCGGTGTTCTGCGGTGGCATGCGGACGTCGGTGACGACGATGTCGGGGTCGTGCTCCTGGACCGCGGTGACCAGGTCGTCTGCGGTGCCGACGGCGGCGAGTACCTGGTGGCCGAAGCGGGTGAGCACGCCGACCAGGCCGTCCCGCATCAGCGGGGAGTCCTCGGCGAGCACGACGGTCAGCGACATGGCAGCTCCACATGCAGGAGTGTAGGTCCGCCCGGCGGGCTGGAGATGCGGAGTCTGCCGTCCGCTGCGGCGACGCGGTCGGCGAGGCCGATGAGTCCGGTGCCCGCCTCGGGGGCTGCGCCGCCGACGCCGTCGTCGCTGATGGACACGGTGAGTACGTCGGTGTGCAAGCGGGCGTGCACCTCGACTCGGGTCGCTGCGCTGTGTTTGGTGGCGTTGGTCAGCGCTTCGGCGATCACGAAGTATGCCGTGGTCTCCACGGCGACCGGCATACGGCCTGGCAGGCGGATGTCGGCCGTGACGGGGAGCGCGGAGCGGGCGGCGAGGTTCTCGACCGCGCCTGGCAGGCCGTGGTCGGTGAGGGCCTTCGGGTGGACGCCGCGACTGAGCTCACGCAACTCGTCGACGGCGAGGGTGACTTGCTCCTGGGCGTTGGCAAGATCCCCGGCCAGCGGTGAGTCCGGCTCGACGTCGAGGCGGGCGAGGCCGAGCATCACATTGAGGGAGACCAGCCGCTGCTGTGCTCCGTCGTGCAGATCCCGCTCGATCCGGCGCCGTTCCGCATCGAAGGCGTCTACCAGCCGTGCCCGGGAAGCCCGCACATCGGTGAGCTGTCGGCCCAGTTCGCTGTCGCGCGGCGCCAGCATCAGACGTGTGACGGCGGCTCTGGCGCCTGCCCAGGCGGTGATGGTGTACGGCGCGGCAACCAGCAAACAGAGGCCGACGATCGTCAACGGCCAGGCACCGGGGTCGTCGGCTGGCGACATCATCACCAGTACGGGGACGACCAGGGCGAAGCCCAGTACGAGGAAATCCATCCACCACAAGGCGGTCGAGGACACGGCGGTGAAGCCCAGCTCACGCCAGGTCACCGGTTCCCGTAGCCGGGTCTGAAGCCATCCGCGCAGCCCGGGGCGCTCGGGAGTCTGATGGGGGTCCGGCACCGGGTCCAGGTCCACCAGGCGCAGGCGCCACCGCTCGAAGCGGGTGACGGCGATCCCCGACAGCGCGACACCGAGCAGCAGCACCGCTCCCACGACCACGATCAGGGACACGATCCCCGCGATCAACGCGGCCGTCAGGACGACCGTGGCGACGGCACCGAAGGCGACCCCGGACAGGAGGTAGGCGAGGGACCGCCAGGGCCAGCTTGAGCGGAGCATTTTCAGCGGGTTCTGGCCCAGGGCCTGCCAGGCGGTTCGATGTCGCACCCGTCGACCGTACCGAGGCAGGGATCTTGACGCAGTAGTGCCAGCACTACCGTTGGACTCCCCTGTACGCCAATGTGCCGGCGAGGGACGAGCCTGTGCACTGGGCTCCATGAAAATGTTCACCGTCCACACCGGCACCCGTCGCAAACTGGGCGCCCTGGTGGCCGCCCTCGGGATCGCGGCGGCCGCACTGCCGACCGCATCGGCCGCCCAGCCCGCCGCCACGCTGGATCCGGCCTCGATCGACCATTTCGTACGCGACTACCTGGAGCAGACGCAACTGCCGGGCGCGATCGTCACCGTGACCAAGGGCAACCGGGTCATCCACAGCGCCGGTTACGGCCACACCGCCTCCGGGCGGGCCGTGACCGCGCAGACGCCCATGCCGGTGGCCTCGCTGTCAAAGGCCATGACTGCCCTCGCCGTTATGCAGCTGGTCGAGGCAGGCAAGGTCGGCCTGGACCAGCCCGTGCGTCGCTATCTGCCCGAGTTCACCATGGCCGACCCGCGCGCGGCGGAGATCACCGTCCGGCAGCTGCTGACACAGACCTCCGGCATGGCCGACTCCGCCTATCCAGACATGGCCCGCGCCCAACCGCACTCCCTCAAAGGAGCGGTCGCCGCGATGCGCGAGGCACACCTGGCCTCCGCACCCGGCACCCGGTACAGCTATCACAACCCCAACTACTTCGTCGCGGCCCGCCTGGTCGAGGTCGTCAGCGGACAGCCCTTCGCCAACTACCTGTCCACCAGGCTCTTCAAGCCGCTGCGCATGACGCACACCACCTCCGTCGACACCACCACCGAGATGCCCGATCACGCCCACGGCTATGTCCGCGCCTACGGCACGGTGTTCGCCCGTTCGCACCCCCGCTGGTTCACCGCCGGCGGACACGGCGTCGTCACCACCGCCGATGACCTCGCCCGGTGGCTGATCGCCCAGAACAACCAGGGTGCGTCCGCCGACGGCCGTCGGATCACCACCGCACGCACCATGGAACTCACCCACACCCCACCCAGCATTCCGAAGGACACCCACTACGCCATGGGTTGGCGCGAGAACCACCAAGATGACGGCCGCTCAGAGTTCGAGCTACAGCACACCGGCCAACTACTGACCCACAACTCCATGGCGACCCTGCTGCCGGACAGCAAGATCGGCATCGCGGTCGTCACCAACACCGGCCTGATCTCCGGAGACGACGCCCCCCAGCTCTCGCAGGGCCTCGTGGACCTCGCCGAGGGAAAGAACCCCGAGGTGGCCAAGCCGTTTTCGATGACGGCCGACTGGGTTCTGGCCACCCTCACCCTGCTGGCGGCGGGCCTCGGCCTCCGCGGCGTGCTGCGCGCCCGCCGATGGGCGCTGCGCAACGCACGCCAACCGCGATGGCGAGTGGCACTGCGGATACTCCCCCAGGCCCTGCCGATCCTCCTCCTCACCCAACTCGCCTCGCTACTGGGCTTGCTGATGAACCGCTCCGGAACCCTGGCACAAACCACCTACGCCTGGCCCGCCCTCGTCGTCTGTGCAGCCGCCGGAGCCCTCGCCTCCACTGCGGTCACCACCGCCCGGGCTCTGGCCCTGCTCCGCTACCGCCGCAGCGAAGCCGGAAACGCCGAGGGCGAGGGCGAGGGTGGCACGACGAAGGGCGCGAATCACGGCACTAACAGCTAGGGCCTGTCGCTGCGATCTTGGATATCGAGGGGCAGGGCTGTCTGGCGGCCACTTAGGATCAGCCCATGATCGCTGACCTGCAGTGCGTGGTGCTGGACTGTTCCGAGCCGATGCAACTTGCCGAGTTCTACCAGGCGCTGCTCGGTGGGGCTGTCAATCACGAGGATCGGCGATGGGCCCTGAGCGACGGCTGGGCGACCTTGCACACGCCGTCCGGACTCGTCCTGGCCTTCCAACGGGTGGCTGACTACATGCCGCCGCAGTGGCCCGACTCGACCCGGCCTCAGCAGTTCCATCTGGACTTCGGTGTCGCTGACCTGGACCGAGCCCAGGAACAGGTGCTGGCCTCGGGGGCGAGGATGCTGGACGACGGTTCCGGTGGACGAAGCTGGCGTGTCTATGCCGATCCGGCAGGGCATCCGTTCTGCCTGGTGCGGCACTGAGGAGAGGGAACAGGCTGCGGGCGCGCCGGCGCACGATCACGAGCGGAGCCAGATGAGCAGGGCGGCAGCGGTCACCGTACCGAGGTAGACATACCCGCGCTTGTCATAGCGGGTGGCCACGGCTCTGAACTGCTTGAGCTTTCCGATGGCCCGTTCCACCGTGTTCCGATCTTTGTACTTTGCTTTGTCGAAGCCCGGAGGCCGGCCGCCGTGCGAACCCCGACGCAGGCGGGCGACCTTGTGGTCCTTCTTCTCAGGGATCACGTGCCCGATACCGCGCTTGCCGAGGTGGGTGCGGATCTTGCGATTGCTGTATGCCTTGTCGGCGCCCACGCTGTCCGGGGTGCGGCGCGGGCGGCCGAGCCCCGTGCGGGGAACGCGGATCTTGTCCATGACCAGCTGGAACTGGGTGCAGTCCGCCCGCTGCCCCGGCGTGATGAGCAGGGACAAGGGGCGGCAGCGGCCCTCCGCGGCAACGCGAATCTTGGTGGTCAGGCCGCCGCGGGAGCGGCCGAGGGCCTCGCCTGGTGCACCGCCTCCCCCAGCTGGAGCCGCTGGGTATTCTGTGCGCGCAGGTGAACTGATCTTCGTGGCGCCCCCTTTGAGGAACCGGGTGGCACAGGCGGTGGGTTCTTGGGTGCTCCGGTGGCGTGCTGGTGAGCGCGCACGATGGTGGAGTCGACGTTGATGTTCCAGTCGATATCGCCCTCGGCATCGGCGACGGCTTGGATGTGCTGGAGGAGTCTGCCCCAGGTGCCGTCAGCTGACCACAGCAAGTGCCGCTTGTGGACGGTCTTCCATGGGCCGAAGCGTTCGGGAAGCTCCCGCCACTGCACCCCGGTGCTGAGCCGGTGAATGATTCCGTTCATCACCCGCCGGTGGTCCCGCCACCGGCCGCACCGTTTATTGCTCACCGGGAGCAGCGGCTCCAACACTGCCCACTCGCGTCAGTCAGATCCCCCCCCTGCTGAGCATGATCCGAACAACGAGCTACCTGATCGAAGAGACACGGCCTAGCTTCCCAGCTCGTCCGACCGCCGAGCTCCCCCAGCATCGAGCTCGACATGGCGATCTCCGAGACGTATTGGGGACGGCGTGGTCGGGGGCCGGATGCCGACGGCCCCTGCCCGGCCGGGCACTGTTCGAGCAGCCTGTTGTCTTCCTCAGCTCCGAAGGGGAGACCGGCGTCGTCGCAGGCAGCCTGGGTGCCTTCCTGTGGCTGTTGGCCGGCGGCTTCGGGCCCAGGGAGGCAGCCACCTCACCGACCGCATAACGGCACCGACGAACGGGAGCCGCGGCAGCAGCCGCGGTCCACCCCACTCCGGCAGTCGGCTGCCTGTGCTTCGCCGACGACGAACACCTAGGGGTGCGAGGTCCGTCCACGCGGTGCCCGGCGCAGACGCAGACGTGCCACCTCCCCCAGATCAGGGCACAGCCCCTTGTGAAAGGCTGCACGGCATGGGCGGACCGGCCGAGCACCCGGAACTCTGGGCATTCCTGGAGTCACTGCAGCGTGGTGAGCGTCTCGCCGGAGCGGTCGCAGCGATCGAACGGTTCGGTGTGTTCGTGGCGTTGGACGACGGTCCCGACCATCCGGTTTTCCCCGGTGTCGGGTTCATCACGATGCCCGAGCTGTCGTGCTACCTCCTGGCCAAGCCGGTGCCCCGGCCGACGATCATCTTCACCAAACTCCTGGTCGCGATAGGCGTCACCGTCGCCTTCTCCGCCCTCCCCG
>NZ_JBSFYC010000040.1:0-69837 GCF_053595675.1 Streptomyces sp. NPDC002446
TGGGACGTAAAGCGAAGCAGTCCCACACCCCTACCCCGGAGGACCGTCACCGGCAGCCGAACAGCCCCGCGCAGCGGCAACGCCCGCCGCAGGCGCAACGGCGGGGAACCCGAAAACGTCGGCCCAGGCAAAGCGCAGCGGAAGGGCCCGCCGCAGGCGCAACGGCGAGAAACAACCACGGCGGGACAGCCAAAAACGTGGGAGTCAAGCCAAGCGCAGCGGAAGGGACGGAACATCCCCCCGCTCAAAGCCGAACGTCTGGGCGTAGAGGGAGAGTTCCGCCTCCACCGCGCGGATGATGGTGTCCGCCCGCCGGAACCCGTGCCCCTCGCCGCGGAAGGCGAGGTACACGTGCGGGGTGCCGCGCCCGGCGACCGCGGCGAGGAAGCGTTCGCACTGGGCGGGCGGGCAGATCACGTCGTCCAGGCCCTGGAGCAGCAGGAACGGCGCGGCGATCCGGTCCGCGCGGTGCAGCGGCGAGCGCTCGCGGTAGCGGTCGGGGACCTCGGCGAGCGGGCCGACCAGTGACTCCAGGTACTGCGACTCGAAGTCATGGGTCTCGCCGTCGGCCCAGCCGGTGAGGTCCAGGATCGGATAGCTGATGGTGCCGCAGGCGTAGAGGTCGGTGCTGGTCAGCGAGGCGGCGGTGGTCCAGCCGCCGGCGCTGCCGCCGCGGATGGCCAGCCGGGCGCGGTCGGCGGTGCCCTCGTCGGCGAGCGCGCGGGCGACGGCGGCGCAGTCCTCGACGTCCACCACGCCCCACTGGCCGCGCAGCCGCTCGCGGTAGGCGCGGCCGTAGCCCGTCGAGCCGCCGTAGTTGACCTCGGCGACGCCGATGCCCCGGGAGGTGAAGTAGGCGATCTCCAGGTCCAGCACCAGCGGGGCACGGCCGGTGGGGCCGCCGTGCGCCCAGACCACGAAGGGCGGCAGCTCGCCGTCGGGGGCGGTGTGGTCGGGGCTGTGCGGCGGATGGATGTGGGCGTGGATGTCCCGCCCGTCGGGGCCGGTGAAGGTGCGGCTCTGCGGCCGGGGGTAGTAGGCCGGGTCGAGTGCGTCGACGTGCCGGCAGGCGATCGCCCGGGCCCGTCCGGTGCAGGCGTCCAGCTCGACGAGCTCGTACGAGCTGTGCGGACCGGCCGCGATGCCGATGACGCGGCTGCCCTGCACGGCGAGGGTGGGCGCCCACTCGGTCCACGGGCCCGCCGTGTCGACGAGGTCGCCGGTGACCGGGTCGAGGATGCCGAGGGTGGCCGTGCCCCGGCCGTGGATCACCGCGAGGGTGCCGTTGTCCAGGGGCAGGAACCAGCGCTCTCCGACGTTCCACAGCGGGCCGCCGAACTCCTCCTCGCGGGAGGGGCACAGCGCGCGGCTCGCGACCGCGCCGTCGTCGGGGTCGATGCGCTGCAGTTCCCACCAGCCGCTGCGGTCCGAGACGAACAGCAGCGAGCCGTCGTCGGCCCACTCGATCTGTGCGACGGACTCGCCGCCGGCGCCGGTGCCGAGGTCGCCGACGAGCGGCCGGACGTCCGCGAACTCGCCGGTGCCGGTGATCCGGGCGACCATCGCCACCGTGCCGTCCCAGGGCATCCGGGGGTGGTCCCAGGCGATCCAGGCGGCCCGCCGCCCGTCCGGGGAGATCCGCGGACCGGTGACGAAGCGGTTCCGGTCGTCGCTCAACTCCCGTACGCCGGAGCGGTGTTCGGCCGCGGAGCCGTCGAGCGGCACGGCCGCGATCACCCTGCGCACATCCGTCGGCCGCTCGCCGGTGAACTCCTCCAGGACGCACCACACCTCGCCGAGCTCCGGGCGCAGCACCGGATCGACCCAGCGCAGCCCGCCGCCGACGCCGGAGAGCGGGGTGAGCGGGCGCGGGTCGGCGCCGCCGTCCGACTCGTAGGCGTACAGCCGCTGGTCGGCGAAGTGGCTGAAGACGACCAGCGGGCCGCGGTCGGTGACCGTGCCGGCCCAGGGCTGGCCGCCGTACTCCAGTACCCGGCTGCGGACGTTCCAGGGGGCGGGCAGTACCGACTGCTCGGTGCCGTCCGGCCGGCGGCGGACCAGTGCCCGCCGGCCGCCCTCGCCGGGCCGTGGTTCCGTCCACCACACCTCGTCGCCGACCGCGCCGACGAAGGCCGGCCGGCCGTCGTGCGCGGCGACCGTCCGGGCGTCTATCGGGGAGGCCCAGGCGCCATAGGGGGCGGTGGTCACCATGCAGCAGTTCCTCTCGTCCAGCGGTCGGGCGGGCCCCGGCCGGTCAGGCCGCGCGCAGGAAGTGGTCGAGCACCCGGACTCCGAAGTGCAGGCCCTCGACCGGCACCCGCTCGTCCACGCCGTGGAAGAGCGCCTGGTAGTCGAAGCCTTCGGGCAGCTTGAGCGGCGAGAAGCCGTAGCCGGTGATGCCCAGTCGGGAGAACTGCTTGGCGTCCGTGCCGCCGGACATGCAGTACGGGACGACATGGCCGTCCGGGTCGAAGCGCTCGATCGCGGTGCGCATCGCGGCGTAGGTCGGGGAGTCGACCGGGGCCTGGAGTGCGACCTCACCGTGGTGGTACTCCCAGCTCACGTCGGGCCCGGTCAGCTCGTCCATGGTCGTACGGAACTCCGCCTCGCCGCCGGGGACGACCCGGCCGTCCACGTAGGCGACGGCGGAACCCGGGATCACGTTGACCTTGTAACCGGCCGTCAGCATCGTGGGGTTGGCGCTGTTGCGGACGGTGGGTTCGACCAGCTTGGCCGACGGGCCGAGTTCGGCCAGCAGCGCGTCGACGTCGAGGCGGGGGGAGGTGACGTCCACGTCGACGGCGTGCAGTGCGGCGAGTTCGGCGAGCGCGGCGCGTACGGTCGGGGTGAGCCGGACCGGCCACTCGTGGGCGCCGATCCGGGCCACGGCGGCGGCGATCCGGGTGACGGCGTTGTCGGGGTTGACCTTCGAGCCGTGGCCGGCGCGGCCGTGGGCGGTCAGCTTCAGCCAGGCCGTACCGCGCTCACCGGCCGCGATCGGGTAGAGCTGCAGTCCGCCGCCGGCGTGGAAGGTGAACGCCCCGGACTCGCTGATGCCTTCGGTGCAGCCGGCGAAGAGGTCGGCGTGCCGGTCGGCCAGGAAGCCCGATCCGTCGGCGGCGCTGGCCTCCTCGTCGGCGGTGAAGGCCAGCACGATGTCGCGCCGCGGCCGCACTCCGGTGCGCGCCCACTGCCGTACGGTGGCGAGCACCATCGCGTCCATGTTCTTCATGTCGATGGCGCCCCGGCCCCAGACCACACCGTCGCGGACCTCCCCGGAGAAGGGGTGGACGCTCCAGTCGGCGGGCTCGGCGGGCACCACGTCCAGGTGGCCGTGGACCAGCAGGGCGTCGGCGGCGGGGTCGGTGCCCTCGATGCGCGCCACCACGTTGGTACGGCCCTTGCTGCGCTCCAGCAGCGTCGGCTCCAGCCCGGCCTCGGCCAGCCGCTCGGCGACGTACTCGGCGGCCGGGCGTTCCCGGCATGCGCCGTCGCCCGCGTTGCCGGTGTCGATCCGGATCAGCTCCGAGGTGAAGCGCACGACCTCGTCCAGCGCCTGCTGATCGACGCCGGGGGCGTGCTCGGCTACGGGCTCCGCGAGCATCTCGACCTCAGCCATACTCTTCCTCCACGGCCGACGACACCACGGTGGTGACCGTCTTGAAGCACCTGATGGCTTCGTACATGTTCTGACTGGTATACGCGACGCGGCGTTCCCCGCTGCGCTCCACGCCGGGCACACAGGTCGCGGCGCCCACCAGATGCTCGGCGTCGAACTCCAGCTCGAAGCGGAACGGCCCGCGCCGGACCGGTTCGTGGCGCACGGCGAGCGCGGCGCCCTTGGCCGCCGCGGACCGGATGTCGGCCGCCGTACGGGCCGGTGGCCGGCAGACCGCCGCATAGCGCGAGACATAGTCCTTGACGGCCACCCCGGGCGCGTGCGGGGCGTAGCCCAGTGCGTCCTGGCAGGTGCGGTCGTCGCCGGTGACCAGCACCACCGGCACGCCGTACTCGGCGACCACGAGGGAGTTCAGATGCCCCTCGCTCGCCCGGGTGCCGTCGACCCAGACGCCGGTGAGCGTGTTGGCGAGGTAGGTGTGGGCGAGGACGCCCTCGGTGCCGGCTCCGGTGTGGTAGCCGACGAAGGCGATGCCGTCGACGTCGCCGTGCTGGACGCCCTCGACCATGCTCAGCGACTTGTGCTTGCCGGTGAGCATCTGGGCGCGCTCGTCGAGCTGTTCCAGCAGCAGGTTGCGCATCGACCAGTGGGCCTCGTTGATGAGGACCTCGTCGGCGCCGCCGTCGAAGAATCCGGCGACCGCCGCGTTCACGTCGGAGGTGAACATACGGCGGCAGCGCTCCCACTGAGGCGTGCCGGGCAGCACGTCGGCGGGCCAGGTCACGCCGGTGGCGCCCTCCATGTCGGCGGAGATGAGGATCTTCACATTCACCAGTCCTATCGCAGCTGGGAGGCGGTACGCACGGTTCCTGACAGCACTCGTTCACCACGGTTTCCAGCGGGCCGGCCGGACTCCCCACCCTAACCAGGCCCTTGGGGGTGACGCCCCGTCCAGCACCTTCCAGGGCCGCCCAGTTGGCCGCAAGACCGCGGCACCGGTGGCGCGGAAGCCGCGGAATGCTCGCGCGACGCAGCAACCCACACAGTTTCTGTCGCAAAGCGGAACGCCTTCAGCCAGAATGCGAACGGAGTTCCGACGGACTTCTGTCAGCTGCCGACGGCACTTGCCCGGTGCGGTAGAACATCCCGGACCGGCCTCCCACATGATGAGACAGAGGCAGAACGATGAGCAAAGCACTCAACGGCGTCTGGTTAGCGCAGTCCGGTGACGCACGGGCCGACGGCGACGGCGACGGAAATCAGCTCGCGATCCTCACCGAACTGGTCACGCAATCACTTTGCGATCGCAATCCGAGCTTCCGGGAATGCCTGGAGAACGGGGCCCGTACGCAGGTCACCCGACTGATCGAGGACGTCCTGCGCGGCGGCCGCCCGCTGCCCGAGACGGTGCGCGCGGTCATGCTGCGGACCGGCACCGACATCCACCTCGTGGCATCCGCGCTGGGCGACTGCCTCGTCAGCGCACCCGGCGAGGCGCCGGGCCTGCTGATCCCCGGCCCGCTCGCCGAGGACCCCGGCGGGCGGGCCCGGCTCAAGGGCGTACTGCGCCATCGCGCCGCCGCGGTCGGCCACGCGGTGCCGGCACACGACGCCGCCACCTCCGTGCGCTCCGCGACCCGCCTGCTGGCGCTGGCGGCCCCGTACGACGGACCCGACGCCGGAGTGATGTTCGTCGACGACCACCTCTCCTCCCTCGTCCTCCTGCAGGACGAGTCGCTGGCCCGCACGCTCATCGCGCGCCGCCTGAGCCCGCTGGCGGGCCTGTCCCCGGAGCGGTGCGAACGCCTGGAGGCCACCCTGCTGGCGTGGCTGGGCGGTATGGGCGCCCCCGAGGTGGCCAAGGCGCTCAGCATCCATCCGCAGACGGTGCGCTACCGGATGCGCCAGCTGGAGAAGCTCTTCGGTGCCCGGCTCCGGGACCCGCGGACCCGCTTCGAGATCGAGATGGCGCTCCGCAGCCGCCGGCTGATGGCCGGCGCCCACCGCCGCCGCGCGGCCGTGGCCCGCCGCCGGGCGGCCGGCGGGGCCCGCCGCGCCCTGCCCCGGCGGTAGCCGCCCGCCGAGGGCCCGCGCTCGCCCCCGGTTCCGTCCGGTTGCGAATCTCACACCCGCCCCCACCCCCGCAAATCCGGACAATCCACCCCAGGTGCCCGAGGCCGCCGCGTCGCCGCCCCGTATCGTCCCCCTTCATGCACGGAACACGCATATCGACCTGCACGCGCCGCGGGCTGGCCGCGCTCGTGGCTGCCGGGTCGCTGCTCACGGTGCTCACCACGGCGACCCCGGCCTCGGCCGGCACCGCCAGCACACCCGTGGACGGCGCCAAGGTCGTATGCACCTCGCAGAAGCCGGGTCTGGCCCCCGTCCTGTCGCAGGACATCGCCGACGCCCTCGACCGCCACAAGGCCGCGTCCGCGCTGGCCGTCTACGACCGGCGCACCGGGACCCGCTGCGAGTTCCGCTCCGGTACGCACTTCGACTCGGCGAGCGTGGTGAAGGTCACCGTGCTCGGGGCGCTGCTGCGGCAGGCCGAGGAGGCCCACCGCAAGCTCACCCCGCGCGAGGTCCGGCTGACCACCGCCATGATCACCAAGTCGGACAACGCCGCGACCTCGGCGCTGTGGCGCCAGATACGCCCCGCCGGGGTCAAGCGCTTCCTGACCCTGGCCGGAATGCGGCACACCGTCCCGGGCCGGGACGGAGCCTGGGGCCTCACCCAGGTCACCGCCGCCGACCAGCTCGCCCTGATGCAACTGCTCACGACGGACGGCCCGGTGCTCACCCGGGCCTCCCGCGGCTATGCGCTCGACCTGATGCACCGGGTCGCCCCCGACCAGCGCTGGGGAGTCCCCGCCGGCGCACCGGCCACCGCCACCGTCCACGTCAAGAACGGCTGGCTGCCGCGCAAGACCGACGGCTGGCGGGTCAACAGCGTCGGCACCTTCAACGGCGGCGCCCACGACTACGGCATGGCGGTCCTCACCACCGGGAACCACGCCATGCGCGACGGGGTGGCCGCCGTGGAGAGCGCGGCCCGCGTCATACACCGCGACCTGCTGCGCTGACGGACCGCCGCCCAGCGCCCCCGGCCCCGGCGGTACGACTAAGCACTCCCCCGAGTGACCGACACCGCGATCACCCCCGCGCGCGGGGCCGCCGGCGGTATCAACGCCGCATGATCAAGGCAGACCTCACGGGAGTTCCCGAAACGGCGTTGTGGACCCTCTATCACCGGGCCACCGAGGCCGCCCGCCCCGACACGGTGCTGCCCGACCCCCGCGCCGTACAGCTCGTCGCCGAAGTCGACTTCCCCTTCCGGGAGCGGCTGGGCGCCGCCCGCCCCTGGGTGGCGCAGGCGATCGCCCTGCGCGCCCTCGGATTCGACCGCGTGGTGGCCGAGTTCCTCGCCGCCCACCCGGACGGCACCGTGATCGCACTCGGCGAGGGCCTGGAGACCCAGTTCTGGCGGGTGGACAACGGCCGCGCCCGGTGGGTGACCGTCGACCTCACCGACCCGCTGGCGCTGCGCGAGCGGGTACTGCCGCACGGCTCGCGCCAGCGCCTCGTCGCCTGCGACGTCCGCGACAGCCAGTGGACGGCGGGCATCGACGCCTCACGGGGGGTCCTGGTGACCGCGCAGGGCCTGATGATGTACCTCCAGCCCGCCCAGGTGACCCAGCTGATCGCCGCCTGCGCCGGCGCCTTTCCCGGCGGCACGCTGGTGTTCGACTCCGTCTCGCGGCGCTTCAGCAACCGCACCCGCACCGGCGGGAAGGGGCCGGGCGGCCATCGTCTGCCCCCGATGGCCTGGGGCATGGACGCACACGAACGGGACCGGCTCCGTGCGGCCCATCCCGCCATCAGCGAAGTGTCCGACGTGCCGCTCCCCTCGGGCCGCGGCGTCCTCGGCTATCTCGCACCCCGCGCCGCGGCGCTGCCCCTGCTCCGCGGCGACCGGCCGCTCATCACCCGGCTGCGGTTCGGGGCCGGCCTGCCCCGGCAGGAGACGCCCGTCCTGCGGTAGGGCGCGGCTCGTCACCGTCTCTGCGGACCAGGGCGGGCGGTCGGGACGCCGCCCAGGAGGCGCGCGGTCAGTCCTCGTGGCCCAACTGGAGGTCGCGTTCGGTGCGTCCGCCGCCCGCCACCCGCAGGACGGTGGCCATCGGCGGGTACCCGGCGGCGATCACGGTGTATTCACCGGCCGACATGTCCACGAAGCGGAACAGTCCGTCGGCTCCGGTGGTCGCGGTGTCGACGACGTTGCCGGCGGCGTCCAGGAGGGTCACCCGGGCGTCCTCGACGGGACGGCCGCCGCCGGTCCGTACGGTCCCGCGCAGCACCGCGCCGCCGGCGAGTTCGATGTCCTGGCGGGTCTCGCGGGACGCCTGGACGGTGACCGGCAGCGCGGCCGGCCGGTACGCCGGGGAGCTGGCGGCGAGGGTGTACTCACCGGCCACCAACTCGCCGATGACATAGCCCCCTTCGCGCCCGGAGCGGGTGGTCGCGACGACCTCGCCGCGCACGTCGGTGAGGGTGACCATGGCGTCGCGTACGGGGGTGCCGTCGGCGGTGGTGACGGCGCCGGCCAGGCGTCCGGCACCGCCGAGCACCACGTCCAGCTCGACCGGCCGCTCGCCGACGGTGACGCTGACGGCCTGCGGCTGGTGCCCGCCGGCGGCCGCGATCAGCACATACGAGCCGGCGCCCGGGGTCCCCAGCGCATACCGCCCGTCGTCGCCGGTGGCGCCGCGGCCGACCTGCCGGCCGGTGACGTCGATGAGGGTGAGCGCGGCGCGCGGCACGATGGAGCCGTCGTGGTGCTGGACGGTTCCGCACACCGGGACGCCGGAGTGCCCGGTGGCGGGGTAGGCGCGGGGCCAGGCGTAAGCGGGCGCGGGGCCGGGCGGCTTGGCGACCGTCGCGTCCGCGGCGGAGCGGGCCGGCGGAACGGCGGCGGAGGCGGCCGCGTACGGCGCATGCGGGGTCGAGGAGGCCTGCGGGGCAGGAGAGGCGTGGGACACCAGCGGTTTCCCTTTCAGGAAGAAGGCGAGCACAAGGCCCAGGAAGAGCACCGGCACGAGGTAGCAGAAGATCCCCGGCATGGTGTGCGCATGGGCGGCGACATGGGTGTCGCGCAGCGGGGCGGGCAGCGCGCGCAGCAGCTGCGGGGTGATCGACTCCGGGTCGGGCAGCCGGCCCGGCCGCGGCAGCCGGTCGCCGAGCCCGGCGGCCAGCCGGTCGATGAGTACGGTGCCGAAGAGGGCGGCGGCGACACCGGCGCCGGTCTGCCGGAGGCCGCGGTCGGCGGCCACGGTGGCGGGACCACGGCCGCGGACACCGGCCCGTACGGCGAGTGCCAGCACCGGCAGGACGAGGCCGGTGCCGATGCCGAGGACGCCCGCCCAGAAGCTGTAGACCTCGGGGGCGGTGCCCGGCCGCATCCGCGACAGCAGCCACATCGCCTCCGCCGCCAGCGCACAGCCGAGAACGGGGAAGATCTTGTGGTGGCCGGTGCGGCTGATGAGCCCGCCGGAGACGAGGCAGGCAACCACCGTGCCGCCCGTCGCCGGCAGCATCAGCAGCCCGGATCCGGTGGCCGAGGCGCCGTCGGCGGGCTGCGAGAGGGCCGGCAGGTAGCTGGCGACGCCGAAGAGGGCGATACCGGCGACGGCCCCGGTCAGACCGGCGACGCTGCCGACCGGGGCGCGCAACAGCCGTAGCGGGACCGGTGGTTCGGCGGCGAAGTACTCGACGGTGCGGAGCAGCAGGGCGGAGCCGAGCGCGCCGGCGCCGAGGCCGAGGACGACCCGCGAGTCCCAGGCGTACTCCGTACCGGCCCAACCGGCCAGCAGGAACAGGCACAGGGCGCATCCGGCGAACAGCAGCACCCCGGCGAGGTCCGGTCCGCGGCGGCGGGCGGGCCGGGGCAGCCGGAGGGCGAAGGCGATGACCGGGAGCGCCAGGGTCCCGAAGGGGACGTTGAGGGCGAAGCACCAGCGCCAGGAGGCGTGGTCGGCGCAGAGGCCGCCGATCAGCGGCCCGGCGATGCAGCCGAGTCCGAGGGCGGCGCCGGCCAGGCCCAGGTATCGGGCGCGGGCGCGGGGCGGTACGACGTCGGCGATGACCGCCCGCGCGCCGATCACGAGCCCGCCGCCCCCGACGCCCTGTACCGCCCGGAAGGCGAGGAGTTCGTCCATGCTGCGCGACCAGCCGGCGAGCGCCGAGCCGGCGGTGAAGACGAGGACCGCGAGGAGGACGGCGGTCTTGCGGCCGAAGAGATCGCCGAGCCGGCCGTGGAGCGGCAGACCGAGGGCCGCCGCGAGGAGGCAGGAGGTCACCGGCCAGGAGGTCACCGGCCAGGACGACCCGGCCGGGCCGTGCAGCGCACCGGCGATCTCCGGGAGGGCAGTGGCGACGAGGGTCTGGCTGAACGCCGTGAGCAGCAGCATCAGCGTCAGGGCGGCGAAGACCGTGCGGACGCGGCGGGGGCCGAGCGGCACCGGCGCCGAGCCGCCCGGCCCCCCGGCCGGGTCGCCGGTGACCGGCGCCGTGGCCGCGCCGGGTGCGGGCGCATCGGGCCGCCCGGCCCGCCCGCCCAGGGTGGTCCCGCCCACGTGCTGCTCCCCTCGTCACGCCTGCTGCCGCCCAATTTCTCGCATTGGGCGACAACAGCCATCAAGCGCGGCGAAAGGGTGCGGGCGGGGCGGGATCGGACGTCAAGTACGTTGCCCCGGGCGCCCATTGGGCTCCTATCAGGGCTTTCCGTACGGAAGCGATCCGGCGAGCGGGAGACTTCGGCTCGCCGGAATCCACCCGAACCGGTGAGTGTGGCGACACACGCTCAGGGTGACGGAAGTGATGGGAGATCACTCCACCACGGAAGGGCGCGGTCACTTCTCCATACGGGCGGCGAGCTTGGCGAGGATGGCGTCGTAGATCCGGCCGAGACCCTTGGGCGCGAAGGTCCGCTCGAAGAAGCCGCCGATACCACCGGCACCCTGCCAGGTGGTGGTGACGACGACCTTGGCCCGCTTCTCGCCGGCCGGGGTGACGACCCATGTCGTCACCATCGAGGAGTTGCGGTCTTTCTCCACGAGCTGGCCGTCGGTCGGCTCATCGACCTCCAGCAGACAGTCGCGCACCCGCTTGCTCGTGGCCTGGAGCTTCCAGTGGACGAGGGTGCCCTTGCCGTCGCCGCCCTCGCGGACCTCGTACTCGCTGAAGTGCTCGGGCAGCAGCTGCTGGCGCGTGCCGCTGTAGTCGGCGAGCGCGTCGAACACGTCCTCCGGGTCCGCCGCGATCTCGCGCTGCGTGGTGGCCTCGACCTGACCCATGTGTGTCTTCCTCCAGTAGTCGGCTGCCGGTCCTGCGATGCGCCGCCAAGCCAACCACCACTGGGCGGCGCGCCCAAATCCGGGGGGACGGACCACAAGGGAACACTTGTTCTATTATTGCGACGGGGGCTCGGCAGCACGCAGAAGGAGGCCCGATGCGCTGGGACAATCTGAGCGAAAGCCGCTCCGCGCTGTTCGGCACGGACGTCGTCAGCCGCACGATCGACACCCCCGAGTTCCGCGGGATCACCTTCCACGAGGTGCGCGCCCGCTCGATCGTCAACCGCGTCCCGGGCGCCTCCCGGATGCCGTTCGAGTGGACCGTGAACCCCTACCGCGGCTGCAGCCACGCCTGCGTCTACTGCTTCGCACGCAAGACGCACGGCTACCTCGACCTGGACACCGGGCTCGACTTCGACTCGCAGATCGTCGTGAAGGTCAACGCCCCGGAACTGCTCCGCCGTGAGCTGGCCGGGCGCCGCTGGCGCGGTGACCACATAGCCATGGGCACGAACGTCGACTGCTACCAGCGCGCCGAGGGCCGCTACGGCCTGATGCCCGGCATCATCGAGGCGCTGCGCGACTACGCCAACCCCTTCTCGATACTCACCAAAGGCACGCTGATCCTGCGCGATCTGCCGCTGCTGCGGCAGGCCGCCGAGGTCACCGACGTCGGCATCTCGGTCTCCGTCGGCTTCCTGGACCGCGAGCTGTGGCGCACGGTCGAGCCCGGCACGCCCGCCCCGGAGCGCCGGCTGGACGTGGTGCGCACGCTCACCGGGCACGGCATCCCGTGCGGAGTGCTGATGGCGCCGGTGATCCCCTTCCTGGGGGACGCGCCGGAGCAGCTGCGCGCCACGGTCCGGGCCATCGCACAGGCCGGCGCCGGGTCCGTCACCCCGCTCGTCCTGCATCTGCGGCCCGGCGCCCGCGAATGGTTCATGGCCTGGCTGGCGCACCACCACCCGCATCTCGTACGGCGCTACGAGACGATGTACGCGGACGGCGCCTACGCCCCCAAGTGGTACCAGCGCCGGATCACCCGGCAGGTCCATGAACTCGCCGCCGAGTACGGCATCGGCCCGGCCCGTCCGGGCCAGCACCGCCGGATCCCGCCACCGGCCCCGGACCCCGCCCCGGCCCCGACGGCCGACACCCCTTCCGAACCGACACAGCTGACGCTGCTGTGAGCCCGGTTCGCTCCCGAGCCGCTGCTTTCCGAGTCGCCTGAGCCTGAGCCGCTTCCCATTCGCCTGCTTCCGCGCGGCTTTCCTTCCGAGCCGCTTGCGCGCGGGTCGTTCCTACCCGGCCGCTTGCGCGCGGCCCGCCCCTACCCGGCCGCTTCCGCGCTGAGGCTGGTTGCGCGGTCTCACGCGGAGGCGGCCGGGACCGCCTCCAGCGCCCGTGCCAAGCGGTTGCGCGCCTCCGTCTGGGCGGCGATCCGCCCGTCGATGGCGGCGAGCCGCTCACGGGCGATGCGCAGGCCCTCGGGGGACGGCGGGGCGGTGGTCATGTCCCCGTCCAGGCAGGGTGTGAAGCACCGGACGTCGGCGAGGGTCAGCCCGGCCGCCAGCAGATGCCGTATGTTGCGCACCCGCACGGCCGCGCGCTCGTCGTATTCGCGATAGCCGTTCGCCGCCCGCTCCGAGGAGATCAGTCCCTCACGCTCGTAATGACGCAGCGCACGCGCCGACGCTCCCGTGATCTCCGCCAGCTCACCGATCCGCACCGGTACGCCTCCCGTCCCCCGTTCGCCGCCGCCGACATCAGCCAGCCGCGCTTGCTCAGGAAGTGAACTCCTCGCGCCGGCGGTTGGTTCCCGCGATCAGCCCACCACCGCTCCCCCGTCCACCGGGAGAACCACCCCGGTCACGAACGACGCGGCCGGTGCGGCGAGCCGGGTGACCGCCCAGGCCACCTCCTCGGGGCGGCCGACCCGCCCCACAGGGGTGTGCTCGATCTGCCACTTCCGTACGGCCGCCCGCTGCTCCGCGGACCATCCCTGGTGCACCGCGATCGGGGTGTCGATCGCGCCGGGGGCGACCGCGACGACCCGTACGCCGCGCGGCGCGAGCTCCACCGCCCAGCTGCGGGTGAGGAGTTCGAGGCCCGTCTTGGTCGCCGCGTAGACCGAGTTGCCCGGCCAACCGCGCTGCCCGACCGAGGTGCTGATGTTGACCACGACGCCGCCGCTGCGTTCCAGGTGGGGCACCGCTTCCTGGGTCAGCAATACGGGCGCCACGAGGTTCGTCGCGAGCAGCGGCGCCATCTGCTCCTTGGTGAAGGTGCCGAGCGCCCCGCTGCCCACCACTGCCGCGTTGTTGACCAGGACGTCCAGCCGGCCGTAGGTCTCGACGACGTGGCGCACGATGTCCTCGGGTGCGCCGTCCGCCGTGACGTCCGCGACGTACGGAACGATCTCGCCGCCGCCGGCTCCGGCACCCGTCGCCGTCTGCGCCGCCGTCTCCGCCAGCGGCTCGGCCCGGCGCCCCACCGCCAGCACGCGCGCGCCCTCCGCCGCGAACGCGCGGGCGGTCGCGCGCCCGATCCCCGTCCCGGCCCCGGTGACGACCACGACCCTGCTGTCCGTACCGGGCGCAGCGGGCCCGGTGTGCGTTGTGTGTGTCATGCCGCGAGTCTCGAACCCTGACACCTGCGGCAAGGTCAAGCGGATGTCCCGGGGCCCCCGGAGCTCCCCCGGAAATCACCCGGAAATCACCCGGAATTCCCTTCGGTGATCCCGTGCCCGGCCTCCTACCCTCTCCGGCACGGACCGCCCGGCGGACGGGCCGACGGCAAGGCCGACGGCAAGGCCGACAGGTGGAGGGAATCGCCCCGGGTGCCGAGGAGTTGCCCGCGGCCCGTACGGCACGCGCGCGGGCGAGCGGGTTCCGCACGCTGTACCTGTGGGTGGTACGCGGCAACACCCTCGCCCAGCACTTCTACGAGCGGGCCGGTTTTGTACCGGACGGGGCGGAGGAGGCGTACGAGGTGGGCGGCCGCAGCGTCCCCGAGCTGCGCTACCGGCGCCCGCTGACGCCGGGCCCTGAGGTGTCGGGACCGGAGGTGCCGGGGTGAGAGTCACCGATAGCGGAGGCACCGGGTTCGGAGCCTCCCGCGTCCGACCCCCCGTCCGGCCCCCCGTCCGGGCCCCCGGCCGGGCCTGCATCGCCGTCGCTGCCCCGCCCCTCCCCCTCGGACCCGCCGCCCGCCGCCTCCTCGTGAACCCCCAGCCGGGCCAGCGACGCCGCCGCCGCGGCGGCCAGGCGGGGGTGGGCGACGGCGGCGGTCAGCGTGGGTACGGCGCGCCGGTCGCCCAGGGCGCCCAGGCCCTCGACGCAGGCGAGCGCCACCCGCCAGTAGGGGTTGTGCGGGGTCAGCAGCCGCTCCAGGGTCGCGATCAGCGCCGGTACGGACTGCGGGGCGCGGAGCTCGGCGAGCAGCCGGACCGGATGCAGTGCGTAGGCGGTGCGCAGCGGGTTGGTGGCGAGCGCGGCCGCGGCGCGGGCGGTACGCGGGTCGCCGAGCCGGCTCAGGGCGTGCGCGGCGGTGGCGCAGCGCACCGGGTCGCGGTAGTTCAGCAGCAGTACGAGCGTCTCGAAGGCGCGCTTGTCCCCGGCGCAGCCGAGGATGAAGGCGGCGATCTCCCGGGCCCACAGGGGACGTTCCACCGCGACCAGCATCCGGGCCAGTTCCTCCCGCCCGGCGGGGGTGTTCTTGCGGGCCAGCCCGAGCAGGCGCTCGTAGGCGACCAGATCCTGCGGGGAGCGGAGTTCGGCCCGCACCCGGTCCGTCAACTCGTGGAATTCGTCTTCCATTTGCCGCTTCCCTCCCGCCGGGCCATGCCGGGTCGACGACGTGGCCTGCACCACAGCCTAATGACCCGCATTACCCCTGGCGCTCTGGTTACCCACCGGTTAACCTTCTGGCACGAGCAGCACCACTGCTCAGGCGGCCTGGTGACGCAGCCGCCACAGAGTGAAGTCGGTTCGGCACCGCACAGCACGACACCAGTACGGAGCACACGGCACGGCCCCGGGACAGGGCCCGCCGCGCCTCCCGCACCGCCGGCGCTGCCAGCAGCGCGCTGCGGCCTTCGCGGCCTTCGCCGCTTCTTTGCCGTCGCGTATCGCTATGCCTGGCGTCCGCGCGGACACCCCTCAGTCGTCACTTCTCCCCTGCCCCCAGGGGAACACCCTCAGGAGTCTCGCGATGGACCCTCAGTCCACCCCTGATCTCTCAACCGAAGCCTCCCAACTGTCCCTTGCCACCGTGGCCGTCGTCGGTCTGGGGACCATGGGCACCGGTATCGCCGAGGTGCTGACCCGCGCCGGCCGTGAGGTCATCGGCATCGACACCGACGAAGCCGCGGCCCGGCAGGCCGTCACCGCGCTCGAAGCCGCCACCGCCCGCGCGGTGCGGCGCGAGCGGATCACCGAGCGGGAGCGCCAGGACGTCCTGGCCCGCTTCCGCACCTTCACCGATCTGCAGGCCGCCGCGGACGCCGACCTCGTCATCGAGGTGGTGCCCGAGGACTACGAGCTCAAGCGGCAGGTCTTCGCCGGGCTGGACGCCGTGGTGCGTCCGGACGCCATCCTGGCCACCGGCACCAACGCGCTGTCCGTGACGCGGCTGGCCGCCGACTCCCAGCGCCCCGAGCGGGTGCTCGGCGTGCACTTCTTCAACCCCGCACCGGCCATGAAGCTGGTCGAGGTGGTCTCCTCGGTGCTCACCGCGCCGGCCGCGGTCGCGGCCGTCACCCAGCTCGCCCGCGACCTGGGCAAGGACCCGATCTCGGTCGGCGACCGGCCCGGTTTCGTCGCCGACGGCCTGCTCTTCGGCTACCTGAACCAGGCAGCGGCGATGTACGAGTCCAAGTACGCGACCCGTGAGGACATCGACGCCGCCATGCGGCTCGGCTGCGGCCTGCCGATGGGCCCGCTCGCGCTGCTCGACCTGATCGGCGTGGACACCGCCCGTACGGTCCTGGAAGCGATGTACGCCGAGTCCGGCGACCGGCTGCACGCCCCCGCGCCGGTCCTGGGCCAGCTGGCCGAGGCGGGGCTGACCGGCCGCAAGGCGGGGCGCGGCTTCTACACGTACGAGGCGCCGGGCAGCCCCACGGTGGTGGCCGACGCCGAGACCCCGGCGGCGGCTGGCGGGGACGCCGCCGGACGCCCGGTCTCCAGCGTCGGCGTGGCCGGTTCCGGGACGATGGCGAGCGGTATCGCCGAGGTCTTCGCCAAGGCCGGCTTCAAGGTCGTGCTGGCCGCCCGCAGCCTGGAGAAGGCCGAGAAGGCCAAGGCCAGGATCGCCAAGTCGCTGGGCCGTTCCGTGGACAAGGGCAGGCTGACCGCCGAGGCCCGGGACGCCGCGCTGGCTGCGGTCACCCCGGCCGGCTCGCTCGACGCGTTCGCGGACGTGGACCTGGCGGTCGAGGCGGTGGCCGAGGACCTGGCCGTCAAGCAGCAGCTGTTCAAGGCGCTGGACAAGGTCTGCAAGCCGGGCGCCGTCCTGGCCACCACGACCTCCTCGCTGCCCGTCGTGGCCTGCGCCCGCGCGACCTCGCGCCCGCAGGACGTCATCGGGATGCACTTCTTCAACCCGGCGCCGGCGATGAAGCTGGTCGAGGTCGTGCGTACGGTCCTGACGGCGGACGACGTGCACGCCACGGTGCGCGAGGTGTGCACCAAGGTCCGCAAGCACGCGGTGGACTGCGGCGACCGGGCCGGCTTCATCGTGAACGCGCTGCTGTTCCCGTACCTGAACAACGCGATCAAGATGGTCCAGGAGCACTACGCGAGCCTGGACGACATCGACGCCGCCATGAAGCTCGGCGGCGGCTACCCGATGGGCCCGTTCGAACTCCTCGACGTGGTCGGCCTGGACGTGTCCCTGGCCATCGAGAAGGTCCTGTACGCCGAGTTCCGCGACCCGGGGCTCGCCCCCGCGCCGCTGCTCGAGCACCTCGTCGCCGCGGGCTGCCTCGGCCGCAAGACCGGCCGCGGCTTCCGTGAGTACGCCCGGCGCTGACGCGTGGCGCCGCCCCCGCCCGGCAGGGGGAGGCTGGGGTGGACTGCTGGAACCCGACGGCGGTCCACCCCCGCTCACAAGGGCGGAGGCGGCACCTCATGCCGCAGGTCGCGTAAATATGCAGTACCGTCCCCACATGTCCCAGCCCGCTCGCACGCAGCCCTCCGACGCCCCCGACACCAGCACTCCCGGCACTCGCCGCGCGGCCGCACAACGGCTCAAGATGCGCCGCGAATTGTCGGCGGCGGCCATGGAGCTGTTCGCGACCAAGGGCTACGAGGCGACCACCGTCGACGAGATCGCGGCCGCCGCGGGCGTCGCCCGGCGTACGTTCTTCCGCCACTTCCGTTCGAAGGAAGAGGCGATCTTCCCCGACCACGACGACACCCTCGTGCGCGCCGAGGCCGTCCTGGACGCCGCCCCGCCGCACGAGAACCCCCTCGACACGGTCTGCCGCGGCATCAAGGAGGTCATGCGGATGTACGCGGCCTCCCCGGCCGTGTCGGTGGCCCGTTACCGCCTGACCCGCGAGGTACCCACCCTCCGGGAGGCCGAGATCGCCTCGGTGGCCCGCTACGAGCGGCTGTTCACCCGCTACCTGCTCGGCCACTTCGACGAGGGCGCCCATCGCGAGGGCGACGACGACCCGCTGCTCGCCGAGGTCGCCGCGTCCGCCGTGGTGACCGCGCACAACCACGTCCTGCGCCGCTGGCTGCGGGCCGGCGCGGAGGGCGATGTCGAGGCCCAGCTGGACCACGCCTTCGAGATCGTCCGCGAGACCTTCGGTGCCGGCATCGGCGCCGGCCGCACCGCCACGGGGGAGCAGCCCCCGGCGGCCGTCTCACGGGAGGGCGAGGTCCTGGTCGCGGTGGCCCGCACGGACGCCCCGCTGGACGAGGTCATGCGCACCATCCGCAAGGCGATCAAGGACCGCAAGTAGTCCGCGGCGGTCTGACGGACGGGCGCCGGCCCGGCCCGTGACCCGAATGGCCTAATCACCACCCCGTACACGCTGTGTGCGGGGATAATTCCGCTGCGTTAACATCCTGCCGCCGATCGGGCGATCTGTTGCTCATGCGTGCCACCCGGATGACATCTGAGAGAAATTCTTGGCACTCAGTGTCTTGTCGACTGGCACGCGGTGTCATACGTTGAGGGTGTCCGGGCGGCCGGCGCGCAGAGATCCATCGCGCGCCGGCTGTCCCACCAGCCCCACGCGGCTGTCCGCCCGGACGCCTGCGTCACAGGCAACCTCCCAGCTCCGGCTGGGTTTCGCGCACACCAGCGCTGCCCGGCACCGCGGCCGGCGCCTCTGCACCCCAGCAGAGACGGCGGAAGCGGCGCCACCCCGGCCGAACCGACGGCACCACCTCCGCTCCACCCCCGACGTTCCCTCAAGCCGTTTCCCTCAACGGTTCCCCAAGCTCTCCACCTCGGTCGAGCAGGGGAGGCCCCAACCGCCGGAGGCACCCCGTGAACGAAATCCTGGACGCAATCCTCGCGCCTGACAGCACCAGCGCCGACTTCGCCGCGCTGCCCCTCCCCGAGTCCTACCGCGCGGTGACCGTGCACAAGGACGAGGCCGACATGTTCGCCGGCCTGCCCAGCCGGGAGAAGGACCCCCGCAAGTCGCTGCACATCGAAGACGTGCCGGTCCCCGAGCTCGGGCCCGGCGAGGCGCTGGTGGCCGTGATGGCCTCCTCCGTGAACTACAACTCGGTGTGGACCTCGATCTTCGAGCCGATGTCGACGTTCGGGTTCCTGGAGCGCTACGGCCGCCTCTCCGAGCTCACCAAGCGGCACGACCTGCCGTACCACGTCATCGGGTCCGACCTGGCCGGCGTGGTGCTGCGCACCGGGCCCGGCGTCAACGCCTGGAACCCCGGCGACGAGGTCGTGGCGCACTGCCTGTCCGTCGAGCTGGAGTCCTCCGACGGCCACAACGACACCATGCTCGACCCCGAGCAGCGCATCTGGGGCTTCGAGACCAACTTCGGCGGCCTGGCCGAGATCGCGCTGGTCAAGTCCAACCAGCTGATGCCCAAGCCCCGGCATCTGAGCTGGGAGGAGGCGGCGGCGCCCGGTCTGGTCAACTCGACCGCCTACCGCCAGCTGGTCTCGCAGAACGGCGCGGCGATGAAGCAGGGCGACAACGTCCTGATCTGGGGCGCGAGCGGCGGGCTCGGCTCGTACGCCACCCAGTTCGCGCTGGCCGGCGGGGCCAACCCGATCTGTGTCGTCTCCAGCGACCAGAAGGCGGAGATCTGCCGGAAGATGGGCGCCGAGGCGATCATCGACCGCAACGCCGAGGGCTACAAGTTCTGGAAGGACGAGCACAACCAGGACCCGAGGGAGTGGAAGCGCTTCGGGAAGCGGATCCGGGAACTGACCGGCGGCGAGGACGTGGACATCGTCTTCGAGCACCCGGGCCGGGAGACCTTCGGCGCGTCCGTGTACGTCACCCGTAAGGGCGGCACCATCGTGACCTGCGCCTCGACCTCCGGCTACCAGCACGAGTACGACAACCGCTACCTGTGGATGTCGCTGAAGCGGATCATCGGCTCGCACTTCGCCAACTACCGCGAGGCGTGGGAGGCCAACCGGCTGATCGCCAAGGGGAAGATCCACCCGACGCTGTCGAAGACGTACACCCTGGAAGAGACCGGGCAGGCGGCCTACGACGTGCACCGCAACCTGCACCAGGGCAAGGTCGGCGTGCTGGCGCTGGCGCCCGAGGAGGGTATGGGTGTGCGTGACGAGGAAATGCGCGCCAAGCACCTGGACGCCATCAACCGGTTCCGGAACGTCTGAGGCATCTCGGACGTTACGAACCACGAGGATTCGGGCCAGATATGACTGAGCGTCAGAAGGATCGTCCGTGGCTGATGCGGACCTACGCCGGGCACTCCACCGCCGAGGCGTCCAATGAGCTGTACCGGCGCAACCTCGCCAAGGGCCAGACCGGCCTGTCGGTCGCGTTCGACCTTCCGACGCAGACCGGCTACGACCCCGACCACATCCTCGCCCGCGGCGAGGTCGGCCGGGTCGGGGTCCCGGTGTCCCACCTCGGCGACATGCGGCGGCTGTTCCAGGACATCCCGCTGGACCAGATGAACACCTCGATGACCATCAACGCGACGGCGATGTGGCTGCTGGCGCTGTACCAGGTGGTCGCCGAGGAGCAGGGCGCCGACATCGCCAAGCTGTCGGGGACCACCCAGAACGACATCGTGAAGGAGTACCTCTCGCGCGGGACGCACGTCTTCCCGCCGGGGCCTTCGCTGCGGCTGACCACCGACATGATCACGTACACGGTCAACCACATCCCGAAGTGGAACCCGATCAACATCTGCAGCTACCACCTGCAGGAGGCGGGCGCCACTCCGGTCCAGGAGATCTCGTACGCGATGTCCACCGCGATCGCCGTGCTGGACGCGGTGTTCGCCTCCGGCCAGGTCCCCGAGGACCGCAAGGGCGATGTCGTCGCCCGGATCTCCTTCTTCGTGAACGCGGGCGTCCGCTTCGTCGAGGAGATGTGCAAGATGCGCGCCTTCGGCCGCATCTGGGACAAGATCACCCGCGAGCGGTACGGCATCGAGAACCCCAAGCAGCGCCGCTTCCGCTACGGCGTCCAGGTCAACTCGCTCGGGCTGACCGAGGCGCAGCCGGAGAACAACGTCCAGCGGATCGTGCTGGAGATGCTGGCCGTCACGCTCTCCAAGGACGCCCGCGCCCGCGCCGTCCAGCTCCCCGCCTGGAACGAGGCGCTGGGCCTGCCCCGCCCCTGGGACCAGCAGTGGTCGCTGCGCATCCAGCAGGTGCTGGCGCACGAGAGCGATCTGCTGGAGTACGAGGACATCTTCGCCGGCTCGCACGTCATCGAGGCGAAGGTGAACGACCTGGTCACCGACTGCCTCGCGGAGATCGAGCGGATCCAGGAGATGGGCGGCGCGATGGCCGCGGTGGAGTCCGGCTACCTCAAGTCGCAGCTGGTCTCCGCGCACGCCGAGCGGCGGGCCCGGATCGAGGCCGGCGAGGAGAAGATCGTCGGCGTCAACTGCTACGAGTCCACCGAGCCCAACCCGCTCACCGCGGACCTCGACACCGCCATCATGACGGTCGACCCGGCCAACGAGGCGCGCGTCGTGAAGGGCCTGCACGACTGGCGCGACAACCGCGACGAGTCGCGCGCCCAGGAGGCGCTGTCGGACCTGAAGAAGACCGCGGCGGGCGACGGCAACCTCTTCGCGGCCACCCTGGAGTGCGCGCGCGCCGGTGTGACGACCGGCGAGTGGGCCTGGGCGCTGCGGGACGTCTTCGGCGAGTTCCGGGCGCCCACGGGCGTCTCCAGCGCCCCCCTGGCGGTCGCCGCCGAGGAGGGCAGCCCGCTGGCGGCGGTCCGCGAGAAGGTCGCCAGGACCGCGGCCGAGGTGACGTCGGCGGACGGCTCCGCGAGCGGCGGCGGCAAGCTGCGGCTGCTGGTCGGCAAGCCCGGCCTGGACGGCCACAGCAACGGCGCCGAGCAGATCGCCGTACGGGCCAGGGACGCCGGGTTCGAGGTGATCTACCAGGGCATCCGGCTCACCCCGGAGCAGATCGTCTCGGCGGCGGTCGCCGAGGACGTGCACTGCGTCGGCCTGTCGATCCTGTCCGGCTCGCACGCCGAGCTGGTGCCGGAGGTGCTCAAACAGCTGCGCGACGCGGGCGCGGGCGACATCCCCGTCATCGTCGGCGGCATCATCCCCTCCGCCGACGCGACCGCGCTGCGGGAAGCCGGAGTGGCGGCGGTCTTCACCCCGAAGGACTTCGGTATCACGGAGATCATCGGCCGTATCGTCGACGAGATCCGGAACGCGAACCGGCTCGACCCCCTGGAGGTCCCGGCATGACCCCTCCCCCTCGGCTCCGTCCCCGGCGCTCCTGTCTCGCGGTCCCCGGCAGCAACCCGCGCTTCCTGGAGAAGGCCCAGGGCCTGCCCGCGGACCAGGTCTTCCTGGACCTGGAGGACGCCTGCGCCCCGCTCGCCAAGGAGGGCGCACGGCACACCATCGTCGATGCGCTGAACGGCGGCGACTGGACCGGCAAGACACGGGTCGTGCGGGTCAACGACTGGACGACGCACTGGACGTACCGGGACGTCATCACGGTCGTCGAGGGCGCAGGACAGAACCTCGACTGCATCATGCTGCCGAAGGTCCAGGACGCCCAGCAGGTCGTGGCGCTGGACCTCCTCCTCACCCAGATCGAGAAGACGATGGGTTTTGAGGTCGGCCGGATCGGCATCGAGGCGCAGATCGAGAACGCCAAGGGCCTGGTGAACGTCGATGAGATCGCCGGTGCCTCGCCGCGCCTGGAGACCATCATCTTCGGTCCGGCCGACTTCATGGCGTCGATCAACATGAAGTCCCTGGTGGTCGGCGAGCAGCCGCCCGGGTATGGCGCGGACGCCTATCACTACATTCTGATGCGCATCCTGATGGCGGCTCGGACCTACGATCTCCAGGCAATTGACGGTCCGTACCTTCAGATCAAGAACATTGACGGCTATCGCGAGGTGGCCGGCCGGGCCGCCGCGCTCGGCTTCGACGGCAAGTGGGTACTGCACCCGGGTCAGGTCGAGGCCGCCAATGAGGTGTTCTCACCCTCCCAGGAGGACTACGACCACGCCGAGCTGATCCTGGACGCCTACGAGTGGCACACCTCGGAGGCGGGCGGAGCCAAGGGTTCCGCGATGCTCGGTGACGAGATGATCGATGAGGCGAGCCGGAAGATGGCGCTGGTGATCGCCGGCAAGGGCCGGGCCGCCGGCATGGCCCGCACGTCCAAGTTCGAGGCCCCGGAGGCATAAGCACGATGCAGTTCGGCCGTACCTATGAAGAGTTCACCGTCGGCGATGTGTACAAGCACTGGCCGGGGAAAACCGTCACCGAATACGACGACCACCTCTTCTGCCTGCTCACGATGAATCATCACCCGCTGCACATGGACAGCAACTACGCGGAGCAGACCACCGACTTCGGAAAGAACGTCGTCGTCGGCAACTACATCTACTCGCTGCTGCTCGGCATGTCGGTGCCGGACGTCTCCGGAAAGGCCATCGCCAATCTGGAGATCGAGTCGCTGAAGCACGTGGCGCCGACCTTCCACGGCGACACGATCTACGGCGAGACGACGGTGCTCGACAAGACGCCCTCGAAGTCCAAGTCGGACCGCGGCATCGTGTACGTCGAGACCAAGGGCTACAAGCAGGACGGGACCCTGGTCTGCGTCTTCCGGCGCAAGGTGATGGTCCCCACGGCCACCTACATCAAGGAGCGCGGCGGCGAACAGCCCGGCCGCCCGGAGCTCAAGGCCCCGCCGGCCAAGAAGGAGAAGTAACCGCCATGAGCCGTCTTGCGCAGACCGAGGGCCTGACCGACATCCAGCGGGAAATCCTCTCCACCGTCCGCGACTTCGTGGACAAGGAGATCCTGCCGGTCGCCACGGAGCTGGAACACCGCGACGAATACCCGACGCAGATCGTCGAGGGCCTGAAGGAACTCGGCGTGTTCGGCCTGATGATTCCCGAGGAGTACGGCGGGCTGGGCGAGTCGCTGCTCACCTACGCGCTGACCGTCGAGGAGATCGCCCGCGGGTGGATGAGCGTCTCGGGCATCATCAACACCCACTTCATCGTGGCGTACATGCTCAAGCAGCACGGTACGCAGGAGCAGAAGGACTACTTCCTGCCGAAGATGGCGGCCGGTGAGATCCGGGGCGCCTTCTCGATGTCGGAGCCGGCGCTGGGCTCCGACGTGTCGGCCATCTCCTCCAAGGGCGTACGGGACGGCGAGGACTACGTCCTCACCGGCCAGAAGATGTGGCTGACAAACGGCGGCTCGTCCACCCTTGTGGCGGTGCTGTGCCGTACGGACGAGGGCCACCCGGAGGGCACCGCTCCGCACAAGTCGATGACGACCTTCCTCGTGGAGAAGGAGGCCGGGTTCGGTGAGGTGCGGCCCGGCCTGACCATCCCGGGCAAGATCGACAAGATGGGCTACAAGGGTGTCGACACCACCGAGCTGATCATGGACGGGCTGCGGATTCCGGCCGATCGGGTGCTCGGCGGCCAGACCGGGCGTGGCTTCTATCACATGATGGACGGCGTCGAGGTCGGCCGGGTCAATGTGGCCGCGCGGGGCTGCGGCGTCGCCCAGCGCGCCTTCGAGCTGGGCGTTTCCTATGCGCAGCAGCGACACACCTTCGGCAAGCCGATCGCCCAGCACCAGGCCATTCAGTTCAAATTGGCAGAAATGGCGACAAAGGTCGAAGCGGCCCATGCGATGATGGTTAATGCCGCTCGCAAAAAGGACTCGGGCCAGCGAAACGACCTCGAGGCGGGCATGGCGAAGTACCTGGCCTCCGAGTACTGCAAGGAGGTAGTGGAAGACGCGTTCCGCATCCATGGCGGTTACGGCTTCTCCAAGGAGTACGAGATCGAGCGCCTCTACCGCGAGGCCCCGATGCTCCTGATCGGTGAAGGTACCGCCGAGATCCAGAAAATGATCATTGGGCGCCGGCTACTCGAGGAGTACCGAATCCAGGGGTGAACGCCCCATTTAGGCTGGTTTGATCTAGACGAAGATCACACCCCGTCATGGTACTTCGGCCACGGATTGGCTCTGGCTCTTGGCCAGTTGCCGCTCGCAACCGATAGCATCCCCGGAAAGCCGCCGTCCCCCATACCCATATGCGGCATCCTCCGCTACGAAGGTCATCCATGCCCCACAGCCAATCCTCTGCACAACGCGACAGCCTGGCCGGCGTACGCCTCGCGCGCGGAGCGTCGCCGTGGCTCCTGCCGACCGTTGCCACGGCAGCGGTCAGCCTCGCCCGGTCCCGCCGTTCGGGTCGCTGGGCCGCCGTTGCCGTGCCCACCACCGCTCTGGCGGCGGGCATGCTGTGGTTCTTCCGCGACCCCGAGCGAGAGATCGCTCAGGGCCGGGTCATCTCTCCGGCGGACGGCGTGGTGCAGAGCATCATGCCGTGGAAGGACGGACGCACCCGCGTCGCGATCTTCATGAGCCCGCTGAACGTCCACGTCAACCGTGCGCCGCTGGCCGGCACGGTGACCTCCGTGGAGCACATCCCCGGCGGATTCGTTCCGGCGTTCAACAAGGAGAGCGAGAACAACGAGCGGGTCGTCTGGCACTTCGACACCGAGCTCGGCGACATCGAGATGGTGCAGATCGCCGGCGCGGTGGCCCGCCGTATCGTCCCCTACGTGCCCGAGGGCACCAAGGTGGAGCAGGGCGAGCGGATCGGTTTGATCCGTTTCGGCTCGCGCGTCGACGTCTACCTCCCGGAGGGCGTCGAGGTGGCGGTCGAGGTCGGCCAGGCCACCACCGCGGGGGTGACTCGCCTTGACCGTGATTGATCCTGAGACACAGGCGGGCTGGGCGCCCGAGACCGACGAAGACGAGGACGACATGCCGCTGTCCACGCGGCTGTCAATAGCGGACACCCTCACCCTCGGCAACGCGATCTGCGGCTTCATGGCGGTGTACTTCACCACCACCGGGGTCCTCATCCCGCACCTCACGGGGACCGAGGACGGCGGGATGGCGCGGCACAGCGCGGCCATGGCCGTGATCCTGATGCTGCTCGCGTCGGTCTTCGACCTCTTCGACGGGCTGGTGGCACGCAAGCTGCGGGCCTCGGCGATGGGGGCGGAGCTCGACAACCTCTCCGACCTGATCAGCTTCGGGCTGGCACCCGCGTACTTCGTGGTGACCTGGGGCATGGTCGCCCTCCAGAACGCGCACCAGCGGGTTTCCCTGGTGGCCGCGGTCGTCGTGCTGCTGGCGGTGGTGCTGCGGCTCGCGCGGTTCTCCTGCGTCACGCTGCGCGACGGGATCTTCCAGGGCATGCCGAGCCCCTTCGGCGCCCTGACCGTCGTCGCGATCGTGCTGCTGGAGCTGCCGTTCCTGCCGACGCTGCTGGCGATCATCGGGGTGGCCTGGCTGATGGTGAGCCGGGTCGAGTACCCCAAGCCGCGGGGACGGCTCGCGGTGGCGATGCTCAGCTGGATCGTGCTCAGCATGGGCATGCTGGCGGCCTGGGCGCTGGACGCCCCCGGCGGCCAGCTGCTGCTGCAGACCGGCTGCTCCCTGCAGGTGGTCCTGGGCGCGATGATCCCGCTGTTCGCGACGGCCCGGAGGGTCAACACCTTCCGCGACAACCGCCGCGAATCGCGCGCCGAGTCGCGCGCCGCGCAGCTGCCCTAGCGGACCGCACCACGACACACCACGCCGAGAGCCCCGAGCGAACCATTCGCTCGGGGCTCTCGGCGTTGTGTCAGGTGCGGCGGTTGCCGCCTCCGCCCTCAGACCAGGAAGTCGCGCGCCAGGTTCTCCGCCGCCCGCTCCAGCAGGGGGCCCGCCTCGGCCATACAGCGCGCCGGGTCGGACTCCAGGTCCGTGAGGGCGTAGGCGCGCTGGATGCCGGCCCGGCCCAGGGCCTCCTGCGGCAGCTGGAGCCGGCCGCAGACCGCGACCACGTCCAGGCCGGCCGCGCGGGCCGCGGCGGCGACCCCGGCCGGCGCCTTGCCGTGCAGCGTCTGCTCGTCCAGCGAACCCTCGCCGGTGATCACGAACGTGGCCCTGGCCAGCGCCGGCGCGAAGCCCAGCACATCGAGCATCACCTCGATGCCCGGCCGGAACTCCGCGTCCAGACCCACCAGCGCTCCGTAGCCGATACCGCCTGCCGCGCCCGCGCCGGGCGCCAGGGCGTGCTCCGCGGCCTTGGGGCCGACCGCGCGCTCCAGCACCTCGGCGTAGTGCGCCAGCGCGGCGTCCAGTACGGCCACGTCGTCCGCGCTCGCGCCCTTCTGGGGGCCGTAGACCGCCGGGGCGCCCTTGGGGCCCGTGAGGGGGTTGTCGACGTCGCTGGCGAGCACGATCCCGGTCGTGGCCAGCCGGGGGTCCAGGCCCGACAGGTCGGCCGTGGCGAGGTCGCGCAGCGGGCCGCCGCCGGGGGCGACCGGCTCGCCGTCCGCGTCCAGGAAGCGGGCGCCCAGCGCCGCGAGCATGCCCGCGCCGCCGTCGGTCGTGGCGCTGCCGCCGACGCCGAAGACGATGCTGGTCGCGCCCGCGTCCAGGGCCGCGAGCAGCAGCTCGCCGGTGCCGTACGTGGTGGCCGTCAGGGGGGCGAAGACACCCCCGGGGAGGTGCTGGAGGCCGGACGCCTCCGCCATCTCCACGACCGCGGTGCCGTCGTCGCGCAGCGCGAAGGTGGCCGTCACCGGCACGCCGGTGGGGCCGGTGACCCGCACCTCATGGCGGGTGAAACCGGCTGCGAGCGCCGCCGCGACCGTGCCGTCGCCGCCGTCCGCGACCGGGACGGCCGCCACGTCCAGATCGGGGACCACGCGCCGCAGACCGGCCGTGACGTGCTCGGCGACCTCGACGGCCGTGAGCGAACCCTTGAACTTGTCCGCGGCGATCAGCACATGTGCTGTGTGTGTCCTTGCTGCGTCCGCCACCGTGTTTCCCCTTGCTTTCGAACTGGCAGTCGCGCCGCTGTGACCTTATCCGGCGAGCGGCCCGGCGAACAGGGCGTTCCGGTCCGTGGCGCTCCCGGGCGCGCGGGAGCACACCCGCGAGGATCCGCCGGCCAGGGACCGGACTGCCCTAGGCTCGCGCCGTGACGACCACGGATTACGCCACGTACATCGCCGGACTGCCCCGTGTGCTCGCGGGTGCGGGAGCCGTCTTCCGCGATGCGGACGGCCGCATCCTGCTGGTGGAGCCCAACTACCGCGACACCTGGATCCTGCCGGGCGGCACCGTCGAATCGGACGCCGGTGAGTCGCCCCGCCAGGCAGCACGCCGGGAGACCGCCGAGGAGATCGGCCTGGACGTCGAGCTGGGCCCGCTGCTCGCCGTCGACTGGGTACGCGGGGAGGGGCGGCCGCCACTGGTGTCCTACCTCTTCGACGGCGGAGTGCTGGCCCCGGACCGGCTCGCCGCCATCCGGCTCCAGGAGGAGGAGCTGCTGTCCTGGCGCATGGTCCACTGGGACGAGGCCCAGACCCTCGTGAGCCGCCAGATGGCACTGCGCCTCGACGCCGCCCTCAAGTCCCTCGCAGCCGGCCGCGGACCGGCGGAGCTGGAGGATGGGGTGGCGCCGGCGGCGGGGGGTGCGGGGGGTGACGGCGGCGGGGGGTGACGGTGCTGATGGCGGGGCGGGGTGAGGTTAGTGGCGGGGGCTTGGGCGCGGCGGGGGTGGCGGGGACAGTGGGCGTGGCGGGGTGAGGTGGGGTGAGCAGCTGCTGGGAATATGCTTCGCGGCCGCCTCGTTGTGGCCCCGCAGGGGGCGCTGAAAACCCTTACGGGATGTGTTCCCATTCCCCCTAGGGTGGCTCCCCATGGAATACACCACCGCTCCTTCCGTGGAAGTGATCGCCGACAAGGCCGCGCAGGTGCCGGGAGTCATCGGGGTGATGCTCGGCGGGAGCCGTGCGCGGGGGACGCATCGAGCGGACTCCGACTGGGATCTGGGCCTCTACTACCGCGGCGAGCCCGATCTGGCCGGGTTGGCGGCGCTCGCCGCGGAGGTGGTCGGCGAACCCGTCGAGGTGTACGGGCCGGGCGCCTGGGGCGCATGGGTCAACGGCGGGGCCTGGCTCGTACTGCCGGACGGCAGCCATGTGGACTGGATCCTGCGGGATGCCGACCGGGTGCGGCGCGTGTGGGACGAGTGCCGCGCGGGCCGTTTCGAGATCGGTGTCCAGGCCGGTCATCCGCTCGGCTTCTGGTCGCCCGCCTACCCGGGCGAGGTGGCGCTGGGGCGGGTCCTCTCCGACACCGACGGGGAGCTGGCGCGCCTGAAGGAAGCGACTCAGGACTATCCGGAGGCACTTCGCGCTGCGCTGACCGGTGCCGCGGTGTGGGACGCGGGGTTCTCGGTGGCGATGGCGGGCAAGTCGTACGCGGCACAGGACGTCCTGCATGCGGCCCTGTGCCTGTCCCGGGCGGTCGGCTATCTCGTCCAGGCCCTCTATGCGCACCACGGAGTCTGGTGCCTCAACGAGAAGGGCGCGCTGGCGGGGGCCGCGGCCCTGCCGGAAACGCCGTCCGGTTTCGCGGACCGCGCCGCCGCTCTGCTTGCCCGGCTGGGGCGTACGGAGGAGGAGTTGGGGCGCACGCTCGCGGAGTCGGAGCGGCTGGTGGCCGACGTACGCGCGGTGGTGGGCGGCTAGCGCGGGGCTCTCCGCGGGGCCTCGTCGGGCGGTGGGCGGCTAGCGTGGGCCTCTCCGCGGGGCTTTCGGACGAGCCGGGCCCGTGGCGGTCCGGCGACGCGGCCCACGGTGCGCTGCCCGCCTAGCCTTGGACGCACCCCAGCGCCGCCGCCACCGCGACCACCGTGATCACCAAGAGGACGCCGGCGCCGTAGCACAGCCCCATCCTGATCTCCCGCTTGGCGCGCAGGGCGAGATACGCCGTCAGAAAGGGCAGCAGGACGGGGACGAGGAGCGCCAGGTGCCACTGCTGGTGAAAGATCGCCAGGGCGATGAGCAGCGGTGGCATCAGCAGTGTGCCGAACGCCGCATACAGGACGCGGTTCAGGAACCGCTCCATCGTGGCCACGTCGGCGTCATAGAGAAATCCCACGACCGCTCTGCACCTCTTCTCTTCCCCTTCTCTTCCTCACTGCCGCCGGCACATCGTATTGCTGAGACAGCAGGCCATACGGTCGGAGGGGTCAGCGGCTGATGCCGACCGCATGGCCGTAGGTCCGCGGATCGTTGACGAAATCGAGCATGGCGCGGGCCACGTCGGCACGGGTGATGACGGCGCCGGCCGGTCCGGCCTCGACGGCATGGCGGTACCGGCCCTCTCCCAGCTTGTCGAGCAGGCGGGGCGGGCGTACCGCGGTCCAGTCGAGGTCGCTGTCGCGCAGGACGGCCTCCATACGCGCCAGATCGGTGTACAGCTCCTTGAGCACCGCCCACAGCAGGGGCCCGAACACCCGGTGGGCGAGGAACGGCTGGCCGGCGCCGGTGCAGTTGAGCGGACCGGCGCTGACGACGAGCAGGCGCCGTACGCCGGTCGCGGTCATCGCCTCGACCACCGCGCGGGCCGAGGTGGAAGCGGGCCGCTGCGGGTCGTGTCGGCCGAGCTGGCCGATGCCGGAGAGCACCGCGTCGGCGCCGTCGACCACCGCCTTGACGGAGGTGGCGTCGAGTGCGTCCGTGCGGATGACCGTCAGGCGGTCGTGCCGTTCGGTCAGCTTCTCCGGGCTGCGGAGGGCGGCAGTCACTTCGTGCCCGTTCGCCAGGGCCTGGGTGACGAGCTGACGGCCGACTCCGCCGGACGCGCCGAGGACGGTGAGTTTCATGATCGCTCCCGGGGAGACGAAAACGCTGACGGGAAGGGTGAGTGAGCACTTACCAACCAGTGTGGGTGAGTGTTCACTCACCTGTCAATGTAGACTCGGCGCATGACCCGAGACGCCGCCGCTCCCCTGACCGGAGGCGCCCTGACGCGCTCCCGCATCCTCGATGCCGCCGCCACGCTGATGACGACCGTGGGCCTGACCCGTACGACGACCAAGCAGATCGCCCGGGAGGCCGGTTGCTCCGAAGCGGCTCTCTACAAGCACTTCCGGAACAAGGAAGAGATCTTCGTGAGGGTGCTGCACGAGCGCGCACCGCAGTTCTCGGACGCGCTGGAGCGGCTGCCGCAGCGGGCGGGCGACGAGCGGGGCCCGGCTTGGCATCTGAAGGAGGTGGCGCTGGCCGCCGTACGCTTCTACCGCCGTGCGTTCCCGATCGCCGCGTCGCTCTTCGCCAGCCCCGAGCTGCTGGAGACACACCGCCGCAGGCTGCACGAACTCGGCACCGACGGGCCGCAGAACGCCACCCAGCACCTGGCCGCGTATCTCGAGGCCGAGCAGGCGCTGGGCCGGATCTCGGCCGGTATCGATCCGCACGCGGCGGCCATCCTGCTCATCGGGGCCTGTTTCCACCGTGCCTTTCTCGACCTGTTCTTCGACTCCGAGGCGCCGCCCGGTGCGCTGCGCCCGGAGAGCGAGGAGGACTTCGCGGCCGAGACGGTACGGGCCCTGGTCGATGGCCTCGGGCCGGTGGGTGGGGCTTAGCCCTACCGGTGGGTGGGCTAAGCCCTGAGAGCGGGTGGGGCTAAGCCCTAGGTGCGGGTGGGGGCTTGGCCCTGAGAGCGGGTGGGGGCTTCGCCGTAAGGGAGGGGCGAACGCATCCCGTAGGGGATGCGAGGGCCCCTTGCGGGCCTCAACAAGGCGGGGTGGGAAGGTATTTCCGGGCGGCCGGTGATCTCCGCCGCGAACCGTGCGGGCCGTGCGAGCCGCGCGAGCCGTGCGAACCGTCAACCGCAGGCCTCCGCCGGGAACAGTGTGTCCTGTGTCTGTTCGAAGGCGAGCAGGCGGCGTTTGCGGTCCAGGCCGCCGCCGTAGCCGGTGAGGCTGCCGTCGGCGCCGACGACGCGGTGGCAGGGGACGATGATGCCGACCGGGTTGCGCCCGTTGGCCAGTCCCACCGCGCGGGCCGCCGACGGGGTGCCGAGCCGCTTGGCGAGCTGCCCGTACGAGAGCGTCTCGCCGTACGGGATGGTGCACAGTTCAGCCCAGACACGGCGCTGGAAGGGCGTGCCGCGCAGGGCGAGGGGCACGTCGAAGGTGGTCAGCTCGCCCCGGAAATAGGCCTGGAGCTGGGCGATGGCGGTGGCGAACGGCGGCTCGTCGGGGCCGGCCGGGCTCCCGAAAGTCTCCTGGGGCGGGCGGTGGCGCTGGTCGGTCATGTAGAGGCCGGTGAGTGCGGCGCCGGCGGCTACGAGGGTGAGGGGTCCCACCGGGGTGTCATTGAGGACGGTGTGGGTGAGGACAGCGGGGGTGGTGTCGGTGCGGGGGACGTTGGGGCTGGGGGCGTCGGAGCTAGGGGAGTCGGCGCGAGAGGCGTCGGCGCGAGAGACGTGAGCGTGGGGAGCCGGGGGCTCGGCGGCCTCGGCGGCCTTGGGGCTGTGAACGGTCATGGCTGCAGGCTCAGTTCGTCGGGAGGTGGTTGATGGGGTGGTCGTCGGTCGCCCAGAGGTACTGGACGGCGTAGGCACGCCAGGGGCGCCAGCGTGCGGAGTGCCGGACGAGGGCCGCGGGGGTGTGCGGCAGGCCGAGGCCGGCGGCGGCGCGGCGCAGTCCGAGGTCGGTGGGGGTGAAGGCGTCCGGGTCGCCGAGGCCGCGCATGGCGATGCATTCGACGGTCCAGGGCCCGATGCCGGGCAGCGCCGCGAGCTGTGCGCGGGCCGCGTCCCGGTCGCTGCCCACACCCAGTTGCAGCGCGCCGGAGCCGAGGGCGGCGATGACGCCGGTGAGCGTGGCGCGGCGGGTACGGGGCATGGCCAGCGACTCGGGGTCGAGCTCGGCGAGCGCGGCGGCGGACGGAAAGAGGTGGCTGAGGCCGCCGCCGGGGTCGTCGACCCGCTCGCCGTGGGCGCGGACCAGTCGTCCGGCGTGGGTACGGGCGGCCGCGGTGGAGATCTGCTGGCCGAGGACCGCGCGGAGGGCGAATTCACCGGCGTCGACGGTGCGCGGGACCCGGCGGCCGGGCGCCTTGTCGACCAGCGGCGCCAGTTGCGGGTCAGCGCGCAGCAGCCCGTCGACCGCCTCCGGGTCCGCGTCGAGGTCGAGCAGTCGGCGGCAGCGGGCGATGGCACCGGCCAGATCGCGCAGGTCGGTGAGGGCGAGCCGGCAGTCGATGTGGTCCGGCCGGGGGGCCAGTGCGACGATGCCGTGCCCGTAGGGGAGGCTCAGGGTGCGGCGGTAGGCGCCGTCCCGCCACTCCTCGACGCCGGGGACAGCGGTCGCAGCGAGGTGCCCGAAGAGGTTGTCGGGGTTCAGCGGCTGCCGGAAGGGCAGTCGCAGCGCGAGCGTGCCGGGCAGCGCGGCGTGCGGGCCGGGCCTGGCGCGCTGCCGCAGTTCGGTCGGGGAGAGCGCGAAGACCTCCCGTACGGTCTCGTTGAAGGTGCGGATGCTGGCGAATCCGGCGGCGAAGGCCACCTCGGCCATCGGCAGGGCGGTGGTCTCCACCAGGAGCCGGGCGGTCTGTGCGCGCTGGGCGCGGGCCAGGGCGAGCGGTCCGGCGCCCAGCTCGGCGAGCAGCTGCCGCTCGATCTGCCGGGTGCTGTAGCCGAGGCGGGCGGCGAGGCCGGGGACGCCCTCGCGGTCGACGATGCCGTCGGCGATCAGCCGCATGGCGCGGGCGACGAGGTCGGCCCGCTCGTCCCACTGCGGCGAGCCGGGGCTGGCGTCCGGGCGGCAGCGCTTGCAGGCGCGGAACCCGGCCTGCTGGGCGGCGGCCGCGCTCGGGTAGAACCGCATGTTCTGGGGCTTGGGCGGCACCACGGGGCAGCTGGGGCGGCAGTAGATGCGGGTCGTGAGGACGGCCGTGTAGAACCAGCCGTCGAAGCGGGCATCCTTGGACTGCACGGCGCGCAGACAGCGCTCGGTGTCGGTGTGCATGACCTCAGGATTGCTCAGCGGGCGGCTCCGGGCTGGCGAGAATCCGACATCAACGTCGGGCGACCAGGGATGCCGCAGGTCACCCGCCGTCACCCGGCCTCCGCTGCGGACTCCGCTGCGTACCCTCGGATGCTTCCCCCTGCCCCGCGAACCGATCGAGCGCCCCTATCACCGCCTCCTTCGTCGTACGGCTCCCCTTGTGCCCCGCGTCATCGATCACGATCAGCTCGGCGTCGGGCCAGGCGCAGGCCAGTTCCCAGGCGGTGTGTACGGGTGAGCCCAGGTCCTGGCGGCCGTGGATGAGCACCCCGGGGATACCGGCCAGCTTCCCGGCGTCGCGCAGCAGAGCGCCCTCCTCCAGCCAGGCGCCGTGCGAGAAGTAGTGCGAGCAGATCCGTACCAGGGCGAGGCGCGCCTTCGACGGCCGGTCGCCGTAGGGGTTGGCCGAGCCGGACGGCTCCAGGGAGAGCACCGCGTCCTCCCAGGCGCACCAGTCGGCGGTGGCCCGCTCCCGTACCGCCGGGTCGGGGTCCGCCGTCAGGCGTGCGTACGCGCCGACGATGTCGCCGTCCCGGTCCGTGCCGGGCGCGCCGGCGAGGAAGCGCTCCCACTCCTCGGGGAAGAACCGGCCGACGCCCCGGTAGAGCCAGTCGGTCTCCGAGCGGCGGGTCGTGGTGACGCCGGGGATGACGATCTCCGACACCCGCTCGGGGTGGCGTTGCGCATACGCGAGGATCAGCGTCGAGCCCCAGGATCCGCCGAACAGCAGCCAGCGGTCGATGCCCAGGTGGCCGCGCAATCGCTCCATGTCGGCGAGCAGATGGCGGGTGGTGTTGTGCCGCAGGTCCGTGGCCGGGTCGCTCGCGTGCGGGGTGCTGCGCCCGCAGCCGCGCTGGTCGAAGAGGACGAGGCGGTAGCGGTCCGGGTCGAAGTACCGCCGCGCCCTGGTGGTGCACCCCGACCCCGGTCCGCCGTGGACGACCAGTGCGGGTTTGCCTTGCGGGTTGCCGCAGGCCTCCCAGTACACGAGGTTGCCGTCGCCGACGTCGAGCATGCCGGTGTCATACGGCTCGATCGGCGGATAGAGCTCACGGGCCGTTTCTTCAGGGGGTGTTGACGTCTGTGCTGTTGATGTCTGTGCTGTTGACGTCTGTGCTGCGACCATGACCCCAGGGTGTCATGGGGGTCTGACACCTGGCCTTCGTCCGACCGGCCGGCCGTGGCGTCCCCTGTCCGTGAGCGCCCGTCAGCTCTCGGCCAGGGCCGTCTCGTACGCCTCGCGGGCGCGGTCGTCGAAGACGACGAAGCGGATCTCGTCGAAGGTGTCGGGGGAGGCGGCGACCGCGGCGCGTACGGTGGCGACGGCGGTGCGGGCGCCGTCGGCGATCGGCCAGCGGTAGACGCCGGTGGAGATGGCGGGGAAGGCGACGGTGCGGGCGCCCAGTCCGGCGGCCACCCGGAGCGACTGTTCGTAGCAGGAGACGAGCAGGCCGGTGCGGTCCTCGGTTTCGGAGTGCACGGGCCCGACGGTGTGGATCACCCAGCGCGCGGGCAGCCGGCCGGCGGTGGTCGCGACGGCCTGGCCGGTGGGGAGGCCGCGCCCGTACTGCGCGGCGCGCAGGGCGCGGCACTCGGCCAGGATCTCCGGGCCGCCGCGCCGGTGGATCGCGCCGTCCACTCCCCCGCCGCCCAGGAGCGAGGAGTTGGCGGCGTTGACCACGGCGTCCACGGTCTGTTCGGTGATGTCGCCCTGGACCAGGGTGAGGGAGGTGCCTTTGGTGCTCATGGTTTCCGAGGGTAGAGCCTGTCCGCGGCCGGTTTGCCGGACAGGCCCGGTACGGGTCCTCGGCGCGGCCGGTCGGGTCAGCGCCGGCCCGCCCGCAACCGCTGCCAGGCGCGCTGTCGCCCCCTCAGCGACGGCTCGCCCGCAACCGGCGCCACACCGTCTTCGCCGCATAGTGCCCGGACATGCCGTGTACCCCGGGGCCGGGCGGGGTGGCCTGGGAGCAGAGGAAGACGGCGGGGTGGGCGGTTTCGTAGGGGACGCGGGCGAGCTTGGGGCGGATCAGGAGGCGCAGGCCGGCCGCGGAGCCGGTGGCGGTGTCTCCGCCGACGTAGTTGGCGTTGCGGGCGGCGAGTTGCGGTGGTCCGGCGACCGCGCGGGCGAGCACGAGGTCGCGGAAGCCGGGGGCGAAGCGCTCGATCTGCCGCTCGACGACGTCGGTCGCGTCGCCCTCCCAGCCGTTGGGGACGTGCCCGTACGCCCAGAAGACGTGCTTGCCCTCGGGGGCGCGGGTGGGGTCGATCAGGCTGGGCTGAGCGGTGATCAGGAAGGGTACGGAGGGGTCCTGGCCGTGGGTGGCGGCGTGCAGCGCGGCGGCGATCTCGCCGCTGGTGGGGCCGATGTGGACGGTGCCGGCGCGGTGGGCCTCCTTGGCGGTCCAGGGCACCGGGCCGGACAGCGCGTAATCGATCTTGAAAACGCTGGGGCCGTACTTGACGTCGCGATAGGCGTTGCCCAGTCCCGCGATCCGGGCCAGCGCGGTCGGGGACGTGTCGAAAATATACGCCCGCGCCGGCGGCAGGTCGTCCAGGCGCTTGACCTCGAAGTCGGTGTGCACCGCTCCGCCGTGGGCGCGCAGCAGGCCGGCGAGGGCGTCGGAGATGGCCTGGGAGCCGCCGCGCGCCACCGGCCAGCCCTTGGCGTGCGCGGCGAGCGCGAACATCAGGGCGATGCCGGAGGTGCCGATGCCGCTGAGCGGGGCGATGGCGTGCGCGCCGAGGCCCGCCATCAGTGCGCGGGCCTTCTCGTCCTGGAAGCGGCGGTTGAGGAGGGTGACCGGCTGCGCCGCGACCAGGCCGAAGCGGGCGTACGTCAGCGGGTCGGTGGGCAGGCCGAGCCACTGGGTGCGCAGGAAGTCCTGCGCCATGGCCTCCCACTTGCCGATGAACGGCGCGACCAGCCGGCGGTATGTGCCGGCGTCGCGCGGGCCGAAGGACATCGCCGTCTCGCCGACGGAGTGGGCGAGCACGGCGGCCGTACCGTCCGGGAACGGATGCGCCATCGGGAGGTCCGGGTGCAGCCATTCGAGGCCGTAGCGCTCCAGCGGCATCTTGGCGAAGGCGGGCGAGCCCACGCCCGTCGGGTGCACCGCCGAGCAGGGATCGTGGCGGAAACCGGGGAGGGTGAGCTCCTCGGTACGGGCACCTCCGCCGATGGTGTCGCGGGCCTCGAAGACCTCGACGGACATGCCGCGGCGGGCCAGTTCGACGGCCGCCGTCAGGCCATTGGGTCCTGCCCCGATCACCACGGCATCGAGCATCCTCGGCACCTGCGCCACTCCCCTCGTGTCCGACCCTCGTCGGTGAGGATCAGTTGGCGGCCGCCAGCAGTCCGAGGATACGCCGCGCGGTTTCGGCGTCACGTGCCGCCGTGAAGGGCAGCGCATTGCCGCCTTCGATACGGAACGGCTGCCCGGCGATCGTGCCGCTGGCGCCGCCCGCCTCATGGACCAGCAGCAGCCCGGCGGCGTGGTCCCAGGCGTTCTCCCAGCTGAAGGCCGTGGCGTCGAGCTCGCCGCGGGCTATGTGCAGATACTCCAGGCCCGCCGAACCGCAGGGCCGCGGGGCTATGCCGCCGGTCTCCAGCGCGGCCAGCACGCGCTTCTGGTCGTCGTTGGTGAAGTCGTAGTGGGAGATGGCGACATCGAGGACCGCGTCCGGGGCGGGGCTGCCGGCGTCGAGCGGTACGCCGTTGAGCCGGGCGCCGGCGCCGCGGCGGGCGACCGCCATCAGGCCGAGCGCGGGGGCGTACGTCCAGGAGGCCAGCACCTCGCCCCGGTGGGCGAGCGCGACGAGGGTGGCGAAGCCGGGGTCGCCGTGCACGAACTGGCGGGTGCCGTCGACCGGGTCGACGATCCAGACGGGGGCGTCGCCGTGCAGGGCGTCGAGCACGCCGGGGTCGGCGTGCACCGCCTCCTCGCCGACCACCCGGGAGCCGGGCAGCAGGGCCGTGAGCGCGGCGGTGAGGTGCTCCTCGGCGCGCCGGTCGGCGATGGTGACGAGGTCGTGCGGGCCGTTCTTCTCGACGATGTCCTCGACGGCGAGCTGACGGAAGCGCGGCATGATCTCGTCGGCCGCGGCACAGCGGACGGCGGCTTCGACGGCCGCCAGGTCCAGCCCGGAGAGGTCCGGCGAGAAGGTCATCGCGGGGGCATCGGTGATGTTCGTGGTCACTCCCGGATCTTGGGTGCGAAGTGCTTCGATCATGTGTCCATGGAAACATGAGCCACTGACACCGCGGCTGGACCGCAGGTGAACTCCGGGTGCCATGGAGGGCACGCCGAGGTGGCCCGGGCCGCCGGCCCTTCAGCGCCCGACCGCGTACCCCTGCATCCCCCGGGGATTGGCCCCCGCGGAGAGCACCCCGCTCTCCGGGTCCCGGGCCACCGCGCACAGCCGCCCCTCGGACCAGGGGTCACCCACCGTGACGAGGTGCCCACGCCGCCGCAGCCCGTCGATGACCCCGTCGCCGATCCGGGACTCCACGGTCACGCTGCCCGGCCGCATCCCGCGCGGGAAGAACGAGCCCGGGAAGGAGTCCTGGTGCCAGTTCGGGGCGTCGATGGCGCCCTGCAGGTCGAGCCCGCCGCGGACCGCCGCGCGCAGCGCCACCGCCAGGAAGAAGTGGACCTGCCACTGGTCCTGCTGATCACCGCCGGGCGTGCCGAAGGCCATGACCGGGACGCCGTCGCGCAGCGCGAGGGACGGGGTGAGGGTGGTGCGGGGGCGCCGGCCGGGGGTGAGGGAGTTGGGCAGGCCCTCCTCCAGCCAGGCCATCTGCAGCCGGCTGCCGAGCGGGAAGCCGAGGGCGGGGACGACGGGGTTGGACTGCAGCCAGCCGCCGGAGGGCGTAGCGGAGACCAGGTTGCCCCAGCGGTCGACGACGTCGATGTGGCAGGTGTCGCCCCGGGTGCCGCCGTTGTGTCCGACGGTCGGCTCGCCCGCGCCGCTGCCGGAGATCCCCAGGGGGTCGAAGACGGCTTCGCCGTCCGCGACCGCCGTCGCGTGCTTGCTCAGCCGCGGGGTCCGCCCGTCGGGGCTGCCGGGCCGCAGCTCGTACGAGGCGCGCTCGCCGATCAGCGCCCGCCGGGCGGTGTTGTACCGGTCGCTCAGCAGGGCGTCGAGCGGTACGTCGGCGGCGTCCCCGTACCAGGCCTCCCGGTCCGCCATCGCCAGCTTGCTGCCCTCGATGAGCAGATGCACGTACTCGGGGCTGCCGTATGCCGGCAACTCCTCGGGCAGCAGGGCGAGTTGCTGCAGAAAGGCGGGCCCCTGGCACCAGCCGCCCGCCTTGGCGACGGTCCATCCGTGCCACTCGTAGGTGGCGGGCGCTTCGTAGGTGGCGGAGAAGGCGGCCAGATCGTCTCCGGTGAGCGTGCCGGCGTGCCGTTCACCCGAGGTGTCCATGGCGGGGCGGGCCGCGAATGCGGCGAGCGCCTCGCCGATGAAGCCCTCGCGCCAGATGCGGCGGGCGGCGTCGATCTGCGCCGTCCGCCCGGCCGAAGCGGCCTCGGCCTCCGCGATCAGCCGGCGCCAGGTGGCCGCCAGCCGCTGGTTGCGGAGCAGCCCGCCGGGGGCGACGGGCTTGCCGTGCGGGAGGTATATCTCGGCGGAGGAGGTCCACTCCGTCTCGAACAGCTCGCGGACCGCCTCGATGGTCTCGCCGATCCGCTCGACGGCGGGGTGGCCGTGCTCGGCGTATCCGATGGCGTACCGCAGCACCTCGGCGAGGGTCTTGGTCCCGTGGTCGCGCAGCAGCAGCATCCAGGCGTCGAACGCGCCGGGGACCGCGGCGGCGAGCGGCCCGCTGCCGGGCACCAGGTCGAGCCCGAGCGAGGTGTAGTGCGCCACGCTCGCACCGGCCGGCGCCGGGCCCTGGCCGCACAGCACGCGCACCGGTCCGTCCGCGGGCGCCAGGATGATCGGCACCTCGCCCGCGGGCCCGTTCAGATGCGGCTCCACCACATGCAGCACGAACCCGGCCGCCACCGCCGCGTCATAGGCGTTTCCGCCGTCCTCCAGCACGGCCATCGCGGACTGGGAGGCGAGCCAGTGCGTGGTGGCGGCCATCCCGAAGGTGCCTTGCAGGGTGGGGCGGGTGGTGAACACGGGCAGCTCCTGATCCGACGCGGGGTCACAGTGACGCGTGGGGCGATCGTGTGTACGTATCCCCTCGTACCCTGCTTCCCGCGGCCTCGCACCGGACTGCCAGAAAACTGACAGGACGTCGTCCTGCGCGCTGCGTACGCTCGCACCATGACCGGCACCGACCAGCCCCGCGACCGATCCGACCAGCCGCACGACCGCGCCGGCCGGACGTCCCGCCGCCCCCTCGTCGCGATCCTGAGCGGCGCCGGGATCTCCACGGACTCCGGAATTCCGGACTACCGCGGGCCGAACGGTTTGTGGCGGCGCGACCCGGAGGCCGAGAAGCTGGTCACCTATGACGCGTATATGAGCGACCCGGAGATCCGGCGGCGGTCGTGGCGCATGCGGCAGGAGAGTCCGGCTTTCCGGGCGAAGCCGAACGCCGCCCATGAGGCGGTGACCCGCCTGGAACGGTCCGGGACGCCGGTGCGGGTGATCACACAGAACGTCGACGGACTGCATCAGCTCGCCGGCCTGCCCGAGCGCAAGGTGCTCGAACTGCACGGCACGGCACGGGCCGTCGTCTGCACCCGCTGTCACGCCCGGTCGTCGATGCGGGAGGCGCTGGCGCGGGTGGCCGCGGGGGAGCCCGATCCGCCGTGTCTGGTGTGCGGCGGGATTCTGAAGTCGGCGACGGTGATGTTCGGCGAGCGGCTCGATCCGCAGGTGCTGGGTACGGCGCTGGGCGTGGCCAAGGCCGCCGAGGTCTTCGTCGCGGTCGGCACCACGCTCCAGGTGCAGCCGGCGGCTTCGCTCGCCGGGGTGGCCGCCGAGCACGGCGCGCGGCTGATCATCGTCAATGCCGAGCCGACGCCGTACGACGCGCTGGCCGCCGAGGTGATCCGCGAGCCGATCGGCAGTGCGCTGCCCGCGCTGCTCGCGGAACTGGCGGACCCTTCCTGAGCCCTCGTCAGGAACGTTCGGCCCCGCGGGAATTCGCCGCCACACGTTCGGCCGTGCTCAGCGCGACATCGGAAACCAGGCTATGCATCATGATCGCATGATCACTAAAAGGATGAATCGCCCGAAGAGGAACGTCCCGCGGCTGCTGGCCGCTACCGCCGCCCTGGGCGTCGCGCTGGCGACCGGGCCGGCGACGGCCGCATCCGCCCTGGCCGCGACGCCCGACGCGAAGACCCCGAAGACCACGCCCGCCGGGGTCCCGACCGGTGGCGAAGACGACGAATGCCTCCTCGGTCTGGTCTGCATCTGAGGGACGTCCCGGGTGATCACGAGACCTGACACCGGTCACCCGGGCGCAGAAAGCAGAGGGCCGCACCCCGGACGGGGTGCGGCCCTCTGCCGTGGGTGCTTATGCCGGCCAGCCGCCGTACGGCACGGTGATGAGCTCCATGGCATGGCCCGCCGGGTCCATGAAGTAGACGCCGCGGCCGCCGTCGTTGTGGTTGATCGCACCCGGCTGCTGCCGGTGCGGATCGGCGTAGTGCTCGATGCCGAGCCGCCTGATCCGCGCGTATGCCGCGTCGAACTCCTCCTCGGAGACCAGGAAGGCGTAGTGCTGCATGGCGATGTGGTCCGCGGGGATGGTGGCGAAGTCCAGCGTGACGCCGTTGCTCAGGCTGACCGCGATGAACGGGCCCCACTCCGCGGTGATCTCAAGGCCCATCAGATCCGCGAAGAACTGCGCGGACTCCCGGTTGTCCCGGGCGTGGACGATCGTGTGGTTCAACTCAACTGACAAGGAATGCCTCCGAAGGCATCTCCCGACACCTCCATGCCTCACCCGACCGGTGACCGACACGCGATGTCGCCGTCGATCCTAGCGCCCGGCTCCGACATGAGCCGGCGGGGTCGGCCTCCGCCGCAACGCCGTCGGCGAGTGGTGGCAACCCGCCATTGCGGTGAGATCGCACCTCCTTGAGTTTTCGATCACCAGGAGTCGCGTACCTAGACGGGGGAAAAACCGATTGAAAGGAATGGATACATGCGTATTCGTACCGCGCTCGCTGCGACCGTCCTGGCCGGGATCTCCGTGCTCGGCGGGGCCGGTGCCGCACTCGCGGCCGGCCCCGGGCCAGGCGACTACGGGAGCAGCTCCGGCGACTACACCAACGGCGCCGGCGCCGGCGACCAGAACCGCTGGGGCGCCGGCCCGAACACCGCAGGCGGCTACAGCATGCCCGAAGCGGGCGGCAACACGGGCAGTGCCAGCGGAAACGGCAACGCGGGCATGCCCGGCGGAGACGCCAGCGGAAGCATGCCCGGCGACACCGCCAAGGGCGTGCCCGGCGGGAACGAGGGCGCGGGCGCTCTCGGATTCTGACCTCCGGCCGGCCCGTTCCGCCTGCTCGCGGGACGGACGGGCCGGCCGGCCGCCCTGGTACGCGGGGTCAGGCGAACGCGGGGATGATCTCCGCTCCGTAGGCGTCGATGGTGGCCTCCCTGGCGTCGTGCATGGCGTAGACCGCGAACTGGTCGACGCCCAGCTCCTTGAGCGCCCGCAGCTTGTCGATGTGCGCGGCGGCCGGGCCGAGCAGGCAGAAGCGGTCGACGATGGCGTCCGGCACGAAGACGGTGTCGGGGTTGTCCGCCCGGCCGTGGTGGGAGTAGTCGTAGCCCTTGCGGGCCTTGATGTAGTCGGTGAGCTCGTCGGGGACCATCCCGGAGTGCTCGCCGTAGCGGGCGACGAGGTCGGCGACGTGGTTGCCGACCATCCCGCCGAACCAGCGGCACTGCTCGCGGGCGTGGTCGAGGTCGTCGCCCACGTAGGCGGGTGCGGCGACACAGATCGTGACGGCGGACGGGTCGCGTCCGGCGTCCGCCGCGGCCTGCCGTACGGCCTTGATCATCCACTCGGTGAGGAAGGGGTCGGCGAGCTGGAGGATGAAGCCGTCGGCCAGCCGTCCCGCCATGGCGAGCGCCTTGGGGCCGTACGCGGCCATCCAGACCGGGAGTTTGCCGTTCTTGATCCAGGGGATCCGGATGCGGTGGCCGCCGACCTCCGCCTCCCGGCCCTCGGCGAGGTCGCGGATGGCGCCGATCGCCTCCCCCAGCCGGGCCAGGGTGTTGGGCGGCCGCCCGGCCACCCGCATCGCGGAGTCGCCGCGGCCGATCCCGCAGACCGTGCGGTTGCCGTACATCTCGTTGAGGGTGGCGAAGGTGGAGGCGGTGACCTCGGGGGTGCGGGTGGAGGGGTTGGTGACCATCGGGCCGACGATCAGGCGCTCGGTGTGTTCCAGGACGCGGCTGTAGATGACGAAGGGTTCCTGCCACAGCACGGCCGAGTCGAAGGTCCAGCCGTAGCGGAAGCCGTTGCGCTCGGCGCGGCGCATCAGGGCCACGACGGCGGAGGCGGGCGGGTCGGCCTGCAGGACAACTCCGAAGTCCACAGCGCGCTCCTTAGAAGAGATCCTTGACGAGGTCGCCGGGTTGGGGGGCGGCGGCCGTTAGATGAGGTACTGACAGGTGCCGCGCGGGATGTACTGTCCGTGTCCCGCGCGACCGGTGAACTCCCGCTGGTCGATGACGAGTTCACCCCGCGAGAGAACGGTCTCGACCCGTCCGGTGAGCCGTTTTCCCTCGTACGCCGAGTAGTCGACGTTCATGTGGTGGGTCTCGGCCGAGACGGTCTGCTCGGCGGTGGGGTCGTAGATGACGAGGTCGGCGTCGGCGCCGGGGGCGATGGTGCCCTTCTTCGGGTAGAGGCCGAACATCCGGGCCGGGGTGGCGCAGGCGATCTCGATCCAGCGGCGGCGGCTGATGCGGCCCTCCACGACTCCCTGGTGGAGGAGGTCCATCCGGTTCTCGATGCCGGGCATACCGTTGGGGATCTTGGAGAAGTCGCCGCGGCCGAGCTCCTTCTGCCCCTGGAAGCAGAAGGGGCAGTGGTCGGTGGAGACGACCTGGAGGTCGTTGGTGCGCAGCCCGCGCCACAGCGCCGCCTGGTGCTCGCGGGGCCGCAGCGGTGTGGAGCAGACGTACTTGGCGCCCTCGAAGATGGCCTGCGGACGCTGCCCCCGGGTGACGGTCTGCGGCCGGCCCTTCCACAGCAAGCCGTGTCGCACCTTGTGCAGCGAAGCCTCGAAGGCGACACGTGGTGGCACCACTCTCGATTTCTTCTTCGGCCGTGGGAAGTGGATTTCGATGCGTGACCACTGCTCGTCGGTGAGCGGCGGGGGAACGAGGCGTTGGTTGTCACTGAACCAGGCTTCGAAAGGACAACCCTCGTTACGGAGGTTGCCCGGGACATCACTGGTCACCTCTATTCGGACATCGAGGAGGTCGAGGAGCTCGCACTTCTTGTCGAGCGACAGGTGGTCCAGCTGCGGGCGCATCTGCCAGGCGAGTTCCAGGACTTCTTTGACTCCGGTCCTTCTGCTGCCGGGCCTCAAGGAACCATTCCGTGGCATCGTCGCACATCACACGGAAGTGCTGTTCCTTCTCCCTGAGCTCCTCCTTCACCTCTGCGATGGCCGCTTGGAGGTCCGCGTCCGTTGCGGTGTCGTCGCCTTCATCGGCAGCCACCACCGCTGCGAGTGCGACGAGTTTCTTCTTGCTCATGCGACGGGTCTCTTCGATCTGGGCATCCACATCAGCGATGCGCTCACGGTACGCCTCCACCGTGTTCGGGACGTCGCCCAGCCACTCTTCGGCGAGCCGTCTGAGTTTCTCCTGGTCTCCGAGGATTTTCGTGATCTCCACCCATACCGCGTCTTCGAGCGGCCTGGCCAAAACCTCCTGGCAGCCGCACGGGTGCGCGGCGCGGTGACCGGTACAGCAATAGGTCGCCCGATTGCGGGTCTCGCGGTACGTGCCCACATGATGGTGTCCGCACAGCCCGTGGACACGACCGGTCAGGAGGTATCCCTTTTCCGTGGCCTTGCTGAAAGAGCGGCCCGTGAGGGCCCTGCGCACCTGCTCGACTCTTTCCGGCAGCAAGGGGACAGGAACGGGGATCCGAACGGTTTCTCCGTAGAGGGGCTGGCCATCGGTCCCACGTCGGACGGCACTGCCTCGGGGATGCTCGGTGTTGCGGTAGATGATGTAGCCGTCGAGTGCCGTCTGGCTGAAGGTGCGGATCAGATTGGCGCCGGTCCACGGGAGACCGCGCGCTGTGGTGAAGCCAAGCGCGTTGAGTCCTCTTGCCGCCTCTTCAGCGCTACGGCGTTCGTCCACGATGAGACGTGCCGCCGCCTCCAGCAGTCGGACACCCTCCTCGCGGAGCGTCGGAGGCTCGGTCGATCCCTTTCCCGCGGGTTCCAGCCAGAACGGCAGCACGCCTCCCGGCCATCCTCCGGCCGAGAGCTTCTTCTCACGGCCCCCATGGTGCGATCAAGGACCTTCGCGTGTTCAAGTTCGGCCATGTAGGCGAGGAGGCCGAGTTGGATGCCGAACATCTCGTCGTCGCTGTCGATGCGGCCGTCAGCGGTGGCAACGCGGACGTTCTGGTCGGTGGTGTCATAGACCCAGCGGTGAATGTCCTTCATCGTCCGACCGATACGGTCGAGTTTCCCGAACACGACAATATCGAAACACCCCGCCAGGACATCGGAGTTGAGGGGCGTTCAGGTCGCGCCGTTGCGTCAACTTTCCCGAGACGCCGCCATCCGTGCATACCTCGAACGTGTACTTACCTTTTCCGATCTTGTAGTCGAGCCATGCTTTGCACTCATCCAGCCGAACTTCAAGGCCGTAGCCTTTGAGCTGTTTGACGGTAGAGACTCCCAGGTAAATGGCAACCTGAACAGGCCCGACTCTCCCGTCTCTCCCATCTCTACGCACGCTCGCGCCAGTCACAGTACGTCGATGCATACATTCTTCCCCTGAGCGCATGAATCCCCAACGCACTATTGCCGTCGGGGCGAACCGCAGCCACACCCTATTAGAAGAAATAGAGGCATCCGCTACCCTTTAGGTTCCTCATTTTGACACCCCATACCCCTTTTCGATATTCGCGAAAAGAATTGACGCCAAGCGCATCCGCGTTGCCGGTCCGAAGGTCCGCGGTGTCCAGCTCACGGTGATGATCTGTCGATGCCCATCGCCGGACGTGCGGAGAGGTGGCTCGTCCACCTCTCACTGGTCGCCACCTCCGATATCGCGAGTGGCGTGATGAGGCGCAGTCGGGAGCGTCATCGGTGCACTCCCGGGCGAACTCCGGCGACGCGGTCACCCAGCTCGGCCTGGACACCAACGTCCAGGCCGGCGGTGGTGTGGAGCGTGCCGCTGGCGGGAGGGTCAGTGACGCTCATGCCGACGCCGCTGGGTGCAGGTCGGCGGCCAGGTGAGTCAGTGGCGAGCCACCTGCGAGCCACCGCCGATCCAGTACCGGGCGGGGCGGTGCTCTCCATAGGCATGGCCCGGAAATTCTTTGTGTTCGATTCTCGGACGATGGACCACCGGGGTGGTGCTGGTCATGCGGGGCGGGCCGGTGGCGGGCCATCGCACATGCCGGGCCAGCAGCCGAGCGGTCGCCCGGCGTTGGCACGCGGGCGGTCCGTGGGTGGCACGGAGCGGTGAGAGGGCTTGCGGCGACAGTGATCGCCACTCCCCCGCAAGGAGCTACACCCACGGTGTGCCGGTGCCCACCAGCACGCCGCAGGCGCTCTCCATGGGGCCGGGGCCGGGCCGGATACGGGGACGCCCTCGCCGTGACCGTCATCGTCCGGACGAGGCAATCAGCCGGTCACCCAGCGGGCGCACAACGAAAATTCACCCGCCGAACGACGGCTGCTGCTGCCCACTGGCCATCCTGCTCACGCCCGGACAGCGGGATGATGCCCCGCAGTTACGGCTGCCGGCCCCCACAGCCCTGCACAGGGTGATTGCGCAGCCCGGAGTTGATCGCGAGCCCTTAGGCGCCACTCTCCCCCTGGAGGTGACAACGCTCAACCTCGATCTGATTCTGTCGGGCGATTTCAAGGATTCCCTCGACGGCGTCCTTGAGAGCGCGTTCCAAGGTCTCCAGCTTCGGGATTCGCTGCTCAAAATCGGGAGCAGCGCTCACCCCCGCCCAAGCACTTCGATAGGCATCTTCCAGATCTAGCACCACCTCAACAATTTCCGCATGCTGATCCAGTGACAGGCCGACCGAACCTTGCATACCCATGCTCAGTTGAGCCCTGGTCGAGATCACATCACCGACCAGCCGAATATGCCCCACTCCGACTTTTTTACTCAACAGGATCTCGGCCAGAACAGCGTCATGGTGTTCCTCGTGCCCAGTCATCACTTTTCCCTTAATCTAGCGATCTCTTGAGTTTGATCATTCCTCGTGCACCAGGCGGAATGTCCACTCCACCGGCTCTCAATATATCTACACAGTATGTGACGCAACTGTTGTGGATTCCGTCGTAGGGGCCAAGGTCTGCGTTAATGGACCGTAGCTGCGCGTCGATGGCTGCATTCACATCAGGTACATCGAAGATTCGCTCTTTCACGTTCGGTCCCAGACGTTGAGCGCCCGCCCCAGTCGTTGGGAAGCCGTTCGGATTGCCCTCTCCGTCCCACCCATTGATGATTTGTTCGGTCTCCATGTACCGGCCGTTGCCTTCGACACGGATGGTCGCATGCCCCTGATCCTCATCCCAGCGCACCGTCGCGCGTCCGCTGTACGGCGAGAGCCCGAGAGGGTCTGTCCAAGTGTGGGGGTTGTGGACGTACGTGGTCGGGTTGGGGGCGGGGGTGAGCCCAAGGGGGTCAGGGGCTGTGTAGCGGGCGGTTTCGGGGTCGTAGGTCCGGAGGTAGTTGTAATGGTGTTCGGTTTCGGGGTCGAAGTACTGGCCGGGGAAGCGGAGAGGTGTGTATGCGGTGGCGCCCACGTTCCAGACGGTGGAGCCCCAGAGGGTGGTGCGGGCGCGGGCGACGATGAGGCCGGCTTCGTCGACGAGCTCGGTGGGGGTGCCGACGAGATCGGTGATGACGGCGAAGAAGCGCTGGTCGACCTCATGCTGCGGCGCGTCGACTGCGGTGCGGCGTTCGCGCTGTGTCAGGGGTTTGAGGCCCTGGTGGTCCCAGGTGATGGTCGATTGCGTCGAGTCACCTTGGAGGAGCGTGGTTTGCTCGCACAAGGTGGTGCGGTCCCAGGTGAAGAGCACCTGCTCAGCGATGCTCTCGCCGTCTTCGGCCAGGCGTAGCTTGGCGGTGCGCCGGCCGAGAGGGTCGTAGGTGTAGCGCCAGGTGGTGCCGTCGGGGGTGGTACAGGCGGTCAGGCGGTCTTCGGCGTCCCAGGTGTAGCGCCAGGTGTCGGGCTTGTGCGACAGGCGGGTCTTCTGACGGAGTGTGGTGCGGCCGGCCGCGTCGTATTCGTAGCGGACGGCTCCGGCGCGGTTGATGCGCGTGCCGGTGTAGGTGCGTTCGCCCCGGGCCTCGCGGGCGGGGTGCCGGTCGGGCCAGGTGGCATGGGCCTGATTGCCGGCCGCGTCATAGGCGTAGGTCTCGGTCCAGTTGTGGGCGGAGACGGTGGTGACACGGCCGACGGCATCGAGTTCGAAGCGGCGAACACCGTTGAGGTGGTCGGCGATGCCGGTGAGATAGCCGTCTGCGCGGTAGGTGTAAGCACGGCGCTGAACGGTCTCAGCGGCTACGGTCACGTGCTGGTCTGTGAGACGGCCGAGGGCGTCGAATTGGTTGGCGAAGGTGATGTCGCCGAGAGTGCGGGAGAGCTCCTGGCCCAGCGCGTCGTGAGCGAAGGCCAGGGTACGGCCGGAGACGTCAAGTCCGGTGCAACGCCCTGCCGCGTCATAGGCCCAAAGGCTCACCGCACCGGTGGGTGTCGTGCGGGACAGGCGACGGCCGAGGGCGTCGTACGTGTAGGTGGTGGTGCGGCCGTTCACCGTCTCGCCGACGATCCGGCCGAACTCGTCGCGGGAGTAGCGCAGTTCGCTACCGGGTCCGGCGATTCGGGTGAGATGCCCGGCAGCGTCGTAGGAGAAGGTGGTGCGCTCACCCTCGACTTCCTTGGCGACCATACGGCCAAGGGCGTCGCGCTGGAAGCGGATGGTGTGGCCCAGCGGGGTGGTGCGGGAGGTCAGGCGCCCTGCCGGGTCGTGAGCGTAGGTCTGGGTGCGGTTGTCGAAGTCCGTCTCCGCGATCAGACGGCCTGCCAGGTCATATTCGTACCGCCAGGTCAGGCCCTGGGGGTTGATGACCTTCATGAGCTTGAGTTCGGTGTCGTGAACGAACTCGTGGCGAGCCCCGTCCGGGCCGGTACGTGCCTTCAGCTGGTCGAAGTGACCGTATTCGAACATGGTGGTCTGACCCAGAGGGTCGGTGTGCGTTGTGCAGTTGCCCTCGCCGTCATAGGTCCAGGACTCCCGAGTGGCATCCGGATGGACGCGGGCCGTGAGGAGTCCCTCGGAGTTCCATTCGTACCGAGTGGTGTTGCCGAGGGGGTCGGTGACGGAGGTCGTGCGGCCGAACCTGTCCCGGCTGAACACTGTGACGGCACCGAGCGGGTCAGTGACGACAACCGGAAGCCCCGCCTTGTCGCACTCGATTCCACTGGTACTTCCCAGCGGGTCGGTGACCGACGTCAGGCTGCCGCGTGCGTCGTAAGTGAAACGGGTGGTTTGACCCGCGGAGTCGGTGACGGCAATCCGGTTGCCCTTGGCGTCGTACTCCTGATGGAAGGTCCGGCCATCCGGGCCGGTGACCTCCGCAGGCAGTCCGAGGTCGGTGTACGTGGCACTGCTGCTGCCGCCGTCGGGGCGGACGACACCGATGAGGCGCCCGTCCTCGTCGTAAGTGAACTGTGTGGTGGCGCCGAGGGGATCGGTGGTCTGCAGCGGCCGGTCGTGCGTGTCATACGCGGTGCGGGTGGTGTTCCCCAGCGGGTCGGTAACGGCCACAACCCGGAGACGGTCGTCGATGAGGTAGCGGGTGCTGGCGCCCTCTCCGTTGATGTGCGTGGTGATGCGGTGGCCGGTCTCCGGATCGGCTTCGCCGTAGGTGAATCGGTTCTCCAGGTGCCACTCGGCTCCGGACTGGGCGGTGCAGCGGTGCCGGTGGTCGTAGGTGTACTCGTAGCGGGAGTCGTTGGAATCGACCCAGGCCGTCATCCGATGCTCGGCGTCGTACTCGAACCTCGTCACCGCACCGGTGGAGAGAGTGACCGACGTGAGGTTGCCCCTCTCGTCGTGCCCGTACGACCTGATCAGCTGGTCCGAGCCATCGTCACCCCCACCCACCAGGTGCAGGGCTGTGAGGCGGCCGCTCTCGTCGCAGGTCAGCTTGAGCTCATAGCCGGCGCTATGGCGTATCGCGTACGGGACGCCGGTCTCATCCGCGTAGTCGAAACTGATCCGGTTCCCGTTGCGGTCGGTGATCTCATCCGGCAGGGCAACGCCTGGGGCGTGCAGGGCATCGCTGAAGTAGCGGGTCTGGCCCGTCTCCGGGTCGTGGACGGCCCAGTCGCCCTGGTCAGTACGCGTCAGAGACCAGCCCGGACCGTGCTTCGGCAGTACCCGCTCACCGGTTTGCGGGATGGCATAGCGCAGCAGCATGCCGGACTCGGTGACGAAGACGACCTCTTCGGCATCGATCTCCAGGTGCTGGTCCACCGTGGAGGACCATGACGGCCCTATGTGCCGTCCGATGCGGGTGGAGGACTCGTACTTGCGGGTGAAGACCAATGGCAGGGCGCCGGGCAGCACGATGTCGGTCTGGGACAGGAACACCTTGCCCGTGGCCAGATCGACAGGGTCGGTGCCCTCGGTGCTCTTGCCCTCATCCTTGCGGGTCTTGTCGTGCGGATGATCGGCGTCGGCCTGCTTCGCCGCCTCGCTCTTCGCGGGTCCCTTGGCGTGGGGGCCCTTCGCGCGTGGCGCAGTGCCGCTGCGGCTGCCGGGTCCTGAGCCGGCCCCGCCGTTGGGGGCTTGCGGGTCCTTCTTCCCGTCCTTGCCGAGGCCCTTGAAGTGGTCGGAGAGCTTCTGGTCGTTGTCGTGGTGGTTCTTGGCCATCTGCTTGATGCCGCGGGTCATGTTGTCGTCGAGGTGCTTGGCGGTCTTCTTCACCGCGTCCTCGATGCCCTCGATGACCTTGTCCAGCATCACGTTCGCCGCATCGGCGATCGCGTCCTTGCCGCGGGTACGGCCGTGGTGGCTCCTGGCCCGGCCGAGCTTGCCACCGGCCTTGTTCCGGAACGTACCGCCTGCGCTCTCCAGGCTCGTCACGACCTGATCATGCTGGTCCTTGTCGAAACTGAACCCGCCACTGCCGCCGGCACCACTACCGCTGCTGCCACCATGGCTGCCGCCTCCGCCAAGACCGCCACCCCCACTGCGGCGGCCGCCCGCGCTGAGAAGTTCCATGGGGTTGTCAGCGGCGGATTTGGCGGCGTCCTTCGCATCACTGACACCCTGGCTGAAGCCTTCCCTACCCGCCTTGGCAGTCTGCCCCAGGTCCACTCCGTCCTTGACGCCCAGCGCGTTGGCGCCGAGTTGCACGACCAAGTCGCCGACCATCGCGCCGAGGGCCTCCTCGACAGGAGTAAGGGCGATGCTGACGACCTGTTCGGCGACCTGCTGGCAGACCTCCTTGAACAACCGCTTGAGGATCACCCGGGTCACCTGCGTCGCACCCAGCGCACCCAGCTCCGACAACCCCAGAGTGAACGGCGCCGCGACCTGCGCGGCAATCACCTCTGCCGCCAAGATGCCAAGCTGGACGAGCGCACCGATCTTCGCGCCCTCGATGAGGATCGCGACGCCGTCCATCGCCGTCGCCGCCATACGGCCACAGTCGGCGAGGCCCTTCAGGTGGGTGCCGTTGATCTTTCCCCAGTGAGCGTTCAGCGCCTCCACGGCCACGGAGCCACCCGCCGAGCCGACCAAGCCCTGGATCGCGGTGTGAGCCTCGTTCGCGCCCTCGTCGATGTCGTCGGCGAACTCCCGCATGGCATTGGCCATCTCGCGGTAGTCGTCCTCATCCACGTTCGGCCACGACACGCCGATCAGGTCCAGCAGCTCATCCGCCCACCCAGGCAGCACAACACCCACGACGAAGACATCCCCCCGTTGATCAACAGTCAGATGATCACACGCTCTCACCTGGGCAGACGGTTCCTCAAGACAGCAATGGGCCCCCTTCCCCGGGCTTGTTGCTGCAGCTACCAGGACTACTCCGCAACCCCGCGTCCGACGCAAACAAATCTGCGTTCCGCACCGTTGACGGCTATCCGCCGCGCCAGGTGCGGCCGGGGCTGTCAACTTAACTTCACAGGCCCGATCTGCGCTGATCGGCCCCCGATGGGGACCTGAGTCGGCCTATGCTCCGGGGACATCTGGCACTTTTGACGGTAGGAGTTGTGATCTGCGCAGATACGTCCCCTGGACCAGCGCAACGCACATCCGGTGCACGACATATGTGATGGATCGACACAACTCCAAGCGGGGCTCCTGTCAGCGGCGTGCCCCTGGAGACGCCGCCTCCCGCCGGGCCCGAACCGTGGCCTCGTCGGCCGCGACGAGACCACGACGGGCATATCGACGGGGCAATCCTGCTTAGCCCCTGCAACAGCGTCCACACTCTCCGCATGCGCTTCGCCATTGGTGTCACTTACGTCACCGCTGATTTACGGGTCCTTGATGCCACGCACTGCCACCGGACCATATCGGGCGGCCTCGCCACCAGCCCCGTCGCATGCTGGAAGCAGGCTCCGATGCCATGGCCACCTGGGGCGTGGCGCCTGGCGTGTTCCTCCAGGTGACCCCGTGAACACCGCGAGGCTGGTCCTCGTCGCCACGGCGCTGGGTGGTGCGGCAGGCCTGCTCGTACGGCGCGTCGTCTACCGCTTGGCCGTCGAACCAGATGCGCAGCCGCGCAGCTCCTGCCCCCGTGGTGACCGGTGTGCTGGGTGCGGTCCTGGCGGCCGCGGTCGGGCCGCACCCAGAGCTGGCGGTGTGGCTGCTGCTGGCGCCGGTCGCCGTGGCGCTCGCGATGATCGACTGGAAGGTGCACCGTCTCCCGGACGTCCTGACCCTGCCGATGGCCGGCGCCGCCGTGCTGCTCCTGGGCGTCGCTGCCCAGTTGCCGGGCCACCGCGGCTCCTGGACGACCGCTGTGGGGCGGAGCTCTGGCGCTCGCGGGCTTCTACCTGCTGCTCGCGTTGATCAGTCCGGGCGGGATGGGGATGGGTGACGTCAAGCTGAGCCTCAGCCTCGGCGCGGTCACCGGCTGGTACGGCTGGCTTGCCGTGTTCATCGGCGCGCTGGTGGCATTCGTCGCCGGCGCGGTCTACGGCGGCATCGTGCGGATCCTCCGGCGCCGTGCGGGCAGAGAGTCGGCGGTGCCGTTCGGGCCGATGATGTTCCTCGGTGCCCTGTTCGGCCTGCTCTGGGGCACGTAGGCGAGCCGCTGTACTGCTCCAGCGGCGCAGGCTTCACCGACGAGCTGCACGCCAGGAAGGTCAGCAAAGGTCAGCGTCAGTGCCAGTTGGCGACCGGGTGACCGTCCGCATCGCGCTCGGGCGGTTCCGGGAGGGAGCGCGCACGGCCGAGGGCGATCCGGTGGGCCGTCCACGCGGTGGCGACCGCATCCAGTACGCCGTCCGGCGGGGTGCGCCCCGCATCCCCCAGGTCGTTCGGGCGGACAATTCCGGCTCCGGCGAGGAGCGAGCGCCGCGCCATCTGCCCCGCCCAGCTCTTCTTGCGGGCAAGCAGCGCCATTCCGCCCGCCAGGGCCCGGAACGACACCTCCGGGTGCACTTCGAAGCGCTAGTCGCCCCCAGGTTCCGCCAAGCAGGCGTTCGCCTCACGCAGTTTGGGCACCAGCCCCCAGCTCTGACGGCTCAGCCCGGCCCCGGTCGGTTCGCAGCACCGGCGCCCCGCATCGTCGTACGTCTCCTCCTGCCACACCGCGCGCGGCGGCACCCGGAAGACGCTCCCCTTGAGCGGCCCCAGCAAGGCCGCCGCCTCGGTGTCCGCCCGCCGCCACCCGGTTTCGAGCAGCCCCAGCGGCATGTCCACGGCCACGCCCGCGATGCCGCCGGCCGCGGCAACGGGCAGGAGGGAGCGCAGGGCGGTGACGGCCCGTGCCTGCGCGAAGCGGCCGTCGCGGAGCTCGACCGCCAGCCAGCCGCCCAGGCAGGCGTCGACGTCGAGGACGGTCACCATGTCACCGCCATGTCAGTCAGTATCCTCGAACGGGGCCGTCGGGGAACGGCCCGTCGGGGAGTACCCGTACTCGCCGTAGAGCCGGACGAAATGAGCGAGGACGACGGTCCGGCGGCGTACGAGTCCCTGATGCGTCCGCTCGTACAGCTCGACCCACTCCTGGCCGCCGGGCCCGATCGGCTGCACCAGGCGGCCACCGACCCGCAGCTGTGCGACCAGCGGCGGCGGCACTTCCGGGAAAGCGGCACAGACCACGATCGCATCGAATGGAGCCCGGTCCGCCGCACCCAGGCTGCCGTCGCCTACGACGATCTCGGCATTCCCTATCCCCTGCCCGGCGAGATTGGTCCGGGCCTGCTCGGCCAGATCCGCCCACCGCTCGACACCCACGACGTACGCCGCGAGGCGGGCCAGCAGCGCGGTCTGGAAGCCGAGACCGCTGCCGACCTCCAGCACGTGCTCATCCCCGGTGAGGCCGAGTGCGGCAACCATCATCGCCACAAGGGAGGGCTGCGTCGTCACCTGGCAATGAGCGATCGGAATCGGCACGTCCGCGTACGCCGAAGCACGGTGGACGGCCGGGACGAAGGCCACGCGCGGGGTCGCGCCGAGGACGCGCAGCAGGCGCTTGTCCGTCACGCCGGAGGCCCTGGCGGCTTCGACCAGATTCCCGAGGCCCGCATTCGCGGGGTCCCGGTTGTCGTGGGGATGAGGCATCGTGACCGCCTCCCGTCCAGGCTATCTCGGACGTCACGTGGGATCACGGTGGTCGGCGTTTTCAGCCCGCCCAGGATCGCCGGCACCCCGCGGTGCCTCTTGACGGCGCACGTCCACCCCGCCCACCGCGCGGAGCGACGCACGCAGCCACCTTCACGCGAAAAATCCCGGGCAACCGCAGGTAAGAGAGCAGGTAAGGGAGGAAGTCCTACGGGGCGTCCGCTCGCCCTGACCAGGATGTTGGATGTTCTTCTGGTCAGGGTCACGTGGTCCGGCGGATCGGCCCGTACGTCGGGGCGGCGTCGGTCTCACTGCCGCAGAGCAGGGATGACGCCCGCCCCGTACCCGTCGATGAGGTCCTCCCGGGCGTCGTGCATGGCGTATATCGCAAAGTGGTCGACGCCCAGTGCCTGCAACGTCCGCAGCTTGTTGATGTGTTGCTCTTCGGTGCCGATGATGCAGAAGCGGTCGACGATCTCGTCGGGTACGAAGGCGGTGTCAGGATTGTCGGCGCGGCCGTGGTGGGCGTAGTCGTAGCCGTCGCGGTCCTTGATGTAGGCGGTGAGGGCCTCGGGGACGGCGGCGGAGTGCTCGCCGTATTTGGCGACGAGGTCCGCGACGTGGTTGCCGACCATGCCGCCGAACCAGCGGCACTGCTGGCGTGCGTGCGCCAGCGCGGCAGGAGAGGTGTCGTCGGTGAGGTAGGCAGGTGCTGCCACGCAGATCGTCAGCGAGGACGGGTCGCGGCCGGCGGCAGCCGCCGCGTCCCGTACGGCCTTCACCATCCACTCCGTCAGATACGGGTCGGCCAGCTGGAGGATGAAGCCGTCGGCCTGCCGGCCGGCCAGGGCCAGTGCCTTCGGGCCGTACGCCGCCATCCATACCGGCAGGCGGCCGTCGCGCACCCAGGGGATCCGCAGGGTCCGACCGTCCACCTCGGCCTCGCGGCCCTCCGCCAGATCGCGGATGACGTGGATCGCCTCACCGAGCGTGGCCAGCGTGTTCGGCTTCCGTCCAACGACCCGCATCGCCGAGTCACCCCGGCCGATACCGCACACCGTGCGGTTGCCGAACATGTCGTTCAGCGTCGCGAAGGTCGACGCGGTCACCTCCCACGTGCGCGTCCCAGGGTTCGTCACCATCGGACCGACCGTCAACTCACTGGTCTGTGCCAGGATTTGGCTGTAGATGACGAAGGGCTCCTGCCAGAGCACCGCCGAGTCGAAGGTCCAGCCGTAGCGAAAGCCGTTGTTCTCCGCACGCTGCATCAGGTCGACAACCTTCGAGGCGGGCGGGTCCGTCTGCAGGACGATTCCGAAATCCACGGTGGGGCCTCCTATTGAAGGTACTGGCAGGTGGCGCGCGGCATGTACTGGCCGTGTCCGGCGCGCCCGGTGAACTTGCGCTGGTCGATGACGAGTTCACCGCGTGACAGGACCGTTTCCACCTGGCCCGTGACGCGCCTGCCCTCGTATGCCGAGTAGTCGACGTTCATGTGGTGCGTCGCCGCCGACATGACCTGCTCGGCGGTCGGGTCGTAGATGACCACGTCCGCGTCCGCGCCGGGCGCGATCGTGCCCTTCTTTCCGTACAGCCCGAACATGCGGGCCGGACTGGCGCACGCGATCTCGATCCAGCGGCGGCGGCTGATGTGCCCGTCCACGACCGCCTGGTGGAGCAGGTCCATGCGGTTCTCCACGCCGGGCAGACCATTGGGGATCTGGGAGAAATCGTCCCGGCCCAGCTCCTTCTGGCCCGCGAAGCAGAACGGGCAGTGGTCGGTGGAGACCACCTGGAGGTCGTTGGTGCGCAGGGCCCGCCAGAGTGCCGCCTGGTGCTCGCGGGGCCGCAGTGGCGTGCTGCACACGTACTTCGCGCCCTCGAAGTCGGGCTCGGCCAGGTTGTCCGTGGACAGGTACAGGTACTGCGGGCAGGTCTCCCCGAAGACCGGCAGCCCCATGTCCCTGGCCGCCGTCAGCTCCGCGACGGCCTCCTGCGCGGCCACATGCACCACGTACAGCGGGGAACCCGCCACCCGGGAGAGCTGGATCGTCCGGTGCGTCGCCTCCGCCTCCAGCAACGCCCTGCGCACCTCACCGTGGTACCGCGGCGCCGTCTGGCCCCGCTCCAGCGCCTGTTGCACCAGCACGTCGATCGCGATGCCGTTCTCCGCGTGCATCATGATCAGCCCGCCGTTGTCCGCGGCTCGCTGCATCGCCCGCAGAATCTGCCCGTCGTCGCTGTAGAAGACCCCCGGGTATGCGGTGAAGAGCTTGAACGAGCTCACTCCTTCGGCCACGAGCCCGTCCATCTCCCTCAGCGTTGATTCGTTCACGTCGGAGAGGATCATGTGGAAGCCGTAGTCGATGGCGCACTGGGCGTCGGACTTGGCGTGCCAGGTGTCCAGACCGGCGCGGAGCGACTTGCCTCGCGACTGCACCGCGAAGTCGATGAGGGTGGTGGTGCCGCCCCAGGCCGCGGCGCGGGTGCCGGTCTCGAAGGTGTCGGAGGAGAACGTCCCGCCGAAGGGGAAGTCCAGGTGGGTGTGGGCGTCGACGCCGCCCGGGATGACGTACTTGCCGGTGGCGTCGATGGTGCGGTCCGCGGTCCACTGCTGTGTTCCGGTGGAAGCGAGGGCCACGATGCGACCGTCTTCGATCAGGACATCTGCGTGGGTTTCTTCGGCGGCCGTGATCACGAGGCCACCGGTGATCAGAGTGCGGGTCATCCTTCGCGCCTCCCTGCGCCCACCGGGTACTTCCGTGATCCCGATGCGGCCATCGAGTCGAATGTGGTCCTGCGTGCCCAAAGAGGGCGGCGCAGTACGGGCGGTGGAGCCGGTCGTGACACTCCGGCCTCATCGGTGCGAGTCGGTGCCTGCACGAGTCGCGGCCGTCTCAGCCGCGCCTGCCGGTCGCTCCCCCGGCGCCTCCCGCTTCACGGGACGGGCCGCGACGGTCGTCAGAACGTCCTCGGTCACCGTGGCCAACGTGATTCTTGAAGGACGTGACCCCCTCCGACACCAGGAGGTCCATCTCCTTGAGGGTGTGCTCGTTGACGTCCGAGAGGATCATGTGGAACGCGTAGTCGACGGCGCACTGGGCGTCGGACTTGGCGTGCCAGGTGTCCAGGCCGGCGCGGAGCGACTTGCCGCGGGACTGCACCGCGAAGTCGACGATCGTGGTGGTGCCGCCCCAGGCCGCGGCGCGGGTGCCGGTCTCGAAATTGTCGGAGGAGAACGTCCCGCCGAAGGGGAAGTCCAGGTGGGTGTGGGCGTCGACGCCGCCCGGGATGACGTACTTGCCGGTGGCGTCGATGGTGCGGTCCGCGGAGGCGCGCCAGCCGTCGGCCGACGGGCTGCCGTGTGCGGCGAGCGCGGCGATCCTGCCGTCTTCCACCAGGACATCGGCGTGCATCTCATCGGCGGCGGTGATCACCAGTCCGCCCTGGACGACCGTACGGCTCACCATCTCAGCTCCCTACCTGACGCCACGTCACAGCTGGTCTACACCCGTAGATTCCGGTCGAGAAGGTGACACCGTAGAAGCATGTCACCCACCGTGGCAATACCGTGACCGTTCATCAGCGGGAACGTCCGTGTTGTGGCGGCGCGTCAGCCGGTCGGTTCAACGCGGGGGCGGCTCCGGAGGGGTGCGCGGGGGGTCGGATGGGCAGATATCCGCCGACGCGGGCGGGCAATCCTCGCGTGCGTCACGTCATCAGGACGGACGGCAGCAGGACATCGACGACGGACGGCACAGAGCAGGACGGACGACAGGACTGATACAGAAAGGCGGCAGGTCATGGAGCGGAACACACCGTGGGAGTTCTCCGACGACCGGGGGCGCCTGGTGGTGGCCGGGAGCCGGCCGTTACGGATCGTCGCCTACGTCCAGGCGGGGGCGACGCTCTGGGACCACGGCATACGCCCCGTGGGACTCTTCGGGTCCCAGCACGACGGCGCCACCCCCGACCCCGCCAAGAGCGGTGAACTGCCGCTCGCGGAGGTCCCGTACCTCGGCTCGGGCGGCGCGCTGCACCCGGACTCCCTACTGGAGGCGGAGCCGGACCTGGTCGTGGCGGTGACCTACGACGGTGAGCAGGTCTACGGGCTGGAGCAGAAGACCGCGCTGGAGCTGGAGGCGCGTGTGCCGGTCGCCACCGTCGCGGTCGGCCCGGGGCGGAGCCTGGCCGCGGTGCGCGAGCGGTTCGCGGCGCTGGCCGGGTCGCTGGGCCGGGGTGAACCGCTGGGCGCGGCGCGGGAGCTGGACGCCGCGGAGGACGCGCTGCGGCAGGCGACCGGGGGCGCGGTGCGGCCCCGGGTGCTGGCGCTGTCGCCCGCGGGCCCGGAGCGGGTGCATCTGGCCCGGCCCAGTTCCTGGCCGGATCTGCGGGCGCTGGCCGAGCACGGCGTCGGCCTGCTGGAGCCGCCGGCGGGCGCCGGGGTGAACTGGTCGACGGTCGGCTGGGCGGAGGCCGCGGGCCTGGCCCCGGACATCGTGCTCATGGACGTACGGGCCAATGCGGCCCGGCCCGAGGAGCTGCGGGCCGACGAACACTGGCGGGCGATCGAGGCCCGGGCCCGGCTGCTGGCGTGGAACCCGGAGGCCCCGTGCAGCCGGCGGGCGCACACCCGGTTCTTCACGCTGCTCGCCGACGCCGTGCGCGAGGCGGCGGCGCAGGCATAGGAGGTACGGGGCCCTTCCGCTCCCGACGCCACCCCCCACCTTCGACCCCCGCCGCGAACCTCGATGCAATAGCCCCACCCCACCCTGTTTTAGGGCGAGTTGACGGGGCGGCCGACGACCGCCCCGCCCGCACCCGGATCCCGCCGTTACGCCCCGGACAGCGTCCGCTGCGCCGCCTGCAGCGCGTCCGCGAGCAGCTCGGCGCCCTCCTCCGCCTCCGCGACGGCCAGCGTCATGGGAGGCGCGATGCGCAGTGAGGCGCCGCCCTGGCCGCCCTTGCCGATCAGCAGTCCGCGTTCGCGGGCGGCCTCCGCCACCAGTGACGCGGCCTCGGGTGAGCGCTCGTCGGTGCCGGGGCGGACCAGTTCGACGCCGATCATCAGGCCGCGGCCGCGCACCTCGCGGACGACGTCGAGGCCGGCCGTGACGGCCCGCAGCCGCTCGATGAGCAGCCCGCCGACCCGCCGGGCGTTGCCCTGGAGGTCGTGTTCGAGGACGTAGTTGAGGTTGGCGAGGCCGGCGGCCATGGTGACGGGGCTGCCGCCGAAGGTGGAGATGGAGTTCGCGGTGAGCGAGTTCATCACCTCGGCGCGGGCCACCACTCCGCCGATGGACATGCCGTTGCCGATGCCCTTGGCGAAGGTGAGCAGGTCCGGCGGGCCGTTGTCGGCGTGTGCCTGCCAGCCCCAGAAGTGGTCGCCGGTGCGGCCCCAGCCGGTCTGCACCTCGTCGGTGATCCAGAGGATGCCGTGCCGGTCGAGCACCTCGCGGAAGGCGGCGTAGAGGCCGTCCGGTGGCAGGGTGAAGCCGCCGACGCCCTGGATCGGTTCGGCGATCAGCGCGGCGACGCCGCCCGCGGTCTGCTGGAGCATGTCCTCCAGGTCGGCGACGCAGGCCGCGATGTAGGCGGCGTCGCTCAGCTGCGCGTACGGGCCGCGGCTGCGCACCCCGCCGTGCACGTAGAGCGTCTGGAGCGGCGACAGGCTCGTCGGCGACCAGCTGGTGTTGCCGGTGATGCCGACCGTCGAGAAGGAGCGGCCGTGGTAGCTGTTGCGCATCGCCAGGATCTGGTTGGAGCGGCGGTGCGTGGTGGCCAGGAGCAGGGCCGCGTCGTTGGCCTCCGTACCGGAGGTGGTGAAGAAGACCCGGGCGTCGGGGATGCCGGAGAGCGCCGCGATCCGCTCCGCCAACTCGACCATGGGGCGGGAGAGGTAGAGCGTCGAGGTGTGGATGATGCGGCCGGCCTGTTCGCTGACGGCCTTGGTCACCTCGGGCAGCGCATGTGCCGTCATGGTGGTGAGGATGCCGCCGAAGAAGTCGAGGTAGCGGTTGCCCTCGGCGTCCCAGACGTGCCGGCCCTCGCCGTGGGTGAGTTCGATGGGCCGCTCGTAGTAGAGGCTGAGCCAGGACGGCAGGACGGCCTGATGGCGGGCGTGCAGGCTCGCCGTGTCGTGGTGGTTGCGGGTCATGGCTGCACCAGCCCGTCGTAGGCGTCGGGGCGGCGGTCGCGGTAGAACGCCCACTGCTGGCGGACCTCGTCGATCAGTCCGAAGTCGAGGTCGCGGACGATGAGTTGCTCTTCCTTGTCGCTGGCGACCTCGCCGACGAACTGGCCGCGAGGGTCGACGAAGTAGCTGGTGCCGTAGAAGTCGTTGTCGCCGTACTCCTCGACGCCGACCCGGTTGATCGCCGCGATGAAGTACTCGTTGGCGACGGCGGCCGCGGGCTGCTCCAGCTGCCAGAGGTAGGCGGACAGGCCGCGGGAGGTGGCGGAGGGGTTGTAGACGAGCTGGGCGCCGTTGAGGCCCAACTGCCGCCAGCCCTCCGGGAAGTGGCGGTCGTAGCAGATATAGACGCCGATCTTGCCGACGGCGGTGTCGAAGACCGGCCAGCCGGCGTTGCCCGGTTTGAAGTAGTACTTCTCCCAGAAGCCCTTGACCTGCGGGATGTGATGCTTGCGGTAGCTGCCCAGGACCGTGCCGTCGGCGTCGATGACGGCCGCGGTGTTGTAGTAGAAGCCGGACTGCTCGATCTCGAAGACCGGGACGACGATGACCATGCCGGTCTCGCGGGCGAGGTCCTGCATGCGGCGTACGGTCGGCCCGTCGGGCACCGGCTCGGCCCAGCGGTAGTGCTCCGGCTCCTGGACCTGGCAGAAGTACGGGGCGTTGAACACCTCCTGAAAGCCAATCACCTGCGCGCCCTGTGCGGCCGCCGTTCTGGCGTACTCCTCATGCTTCGCGATCATCGATTCGGTGTCGCCGGTCCAGGTCGCCTGGACCAGTGCGGCACGCACAACATCGGCCATGAGCTGCTCCTTTGTCGATGCGTCTGCCTGCAGCCCGCGCGGGGATCTACGCGTGTGGAGGTGACCGTAAGCCCCGTTACGCACCGTGGCAAGACCATCTCCCCCGTGGCGCGCCCAGGAGATCACCTCCATATCGACAGGGAAACTTGCAAGTTTTCCTGTCGATCCTTACGGTGGAGGTATGCCGGAAATGGACCAGGAACGCCTGGCGACGGATCTGAGCGCGACCGTCGCGCAGCTGATGCGGCATCTGCGGGCCGCCTCACCGCAGGGCGAGCTGACACCGACCCAGCGTGCGGTGATCTCCCGGATCGACACCGACGGGCCGGCCACCATCGCGGCGCTGGCCCGCGCCGAGCTGGTGCGCCCGCAGTCCATGCGGCTGACCGTCGGCGCACTGGAGGAGCGCGGGGTGCTCGACCGCAGCCCGCATCCGACCGACGGCCGGCAGGTCGTCTTCTCGCTCACCGACGAGGGCCGCCGGATGCTCACCGCCGTACGGCAGGCCAAGCAGAACTGGCTCGCGGTGGCCATCGCCGACCGGCTCAGCCCTCAGGAACAGCAGACCCTGGCGGCGGCGACCGCGCTGATCCGGCGGCTGATGCCGGAATGAGCGACCCGGCTGCCGCGCATGCGGCCACGGCACGGACGGACTCCTACGCACCGGACGGTCCGGGCGGGCCCGGCGCACCCGGCCGTGCCTTCGGCGCCCGGCTGATGACGCCGCTGCTGCTGGGCTCGCTGCTGAACCCCGTCAACTCGACGATGATCGCCACTTCCCTGGTGGCCATCGGCCGGGACTTCGGCGTCGGCGCGGCCGACACCGCCTGGCTGATCTCCGCGATGTACGTCGCCAGCGCGGTGGGCCAGCCCTCGATGGGGTGGCTCGCCGACCGCGTCGGGCCGCGCCGGGTCTTCGTCGCCGGCGCGCTGACCGTCTGCGCCGCGGGCATCGTCGGAGCGCTCGCGCCCACCTTCGCGCTGCTGATCGTCTCCCGGGTGATCCTCGGGATCGGTACCGCGGCCGCCTATCCCGCGGCGATGGCGATCCTGCGCGCCGAGTCCCGGCGGGTGGGGCGGCCCGCGCCACGGCGCGTCCTCGGGCGGCTCTCCCTGGCCGCTCTGGCCAGCGCCGCCGTCGGGCCCACGCTCGGCGGGCTGCTGACCGCGACCGCGGGCTGGCGGGCGACCTTCGCGGTCAACGTGCCGCTGGCGCTGCTCGCGCTCGCCGGCGCGCTCGTCTGGCTCCCGGCCGACGGGCGGCCCGGCCGCGGGCATCCGGGCGCCGGGCACGGCGGACCCTCCCCCGCCCCGCCGGGCACCGGGCTCTTCTCCGGCGCGCTGCTGCGCACCTACCTGCGGCAGGGGCTGACGTATCTGGTCATCTACTGCGTGCTCTACGGCTTCAGCCAGTGGCTGGAGGAGGCGCACGGCTACTCGCCGTTCCACGCCGGCCTGATCATGCTGCCGATGTCCGGCGCGGCCGCGCTCTGCTCGCTCGCCGGCGCCCGGACCAAGGGCCTCCGCGCCCCGCTGGCCGTCGCCGCGGCCGCCCTCGCGGCCGGCAGCGCGGTCTTCCTCGTGCTGCAGGGCACCAGCCCGCTGATCGCGCTGCTGTGCGCCGGGGCGCTGGTCGGCGTGCCGCAGGGGCTGGCGGCGACCGGCAATCAGGCCGCCGTCTACGCCCAGGCCCCGGCCGACGGCGTGGGCGCGGCCGCCGGGCTGCAGCGCACCGCGCAGTACGTCGGCGCGCTCGCCGCCGCCGGTCTGATCGGGCTGCTGTACGGACAGCGCGCCGCGGACTCCGGTCTGCACCAGATCGCGCTGATCGGCGTCGTACTGGGCGGGCTGCTGCTCGCCCTGACGCTCGCCGACCGCACCCTGCGCGCCCGCCAGCAGCCGTAACACCGCCCACACCACTCACCACCCGCACAAGGAGCACCCCATGCCCGCCACCACCCTCGACCCCCGCTCCGCCCTCGTCCTGATCGACCTCCAGAAGGGCATCGCCGGTCTGCCCACCGCTCCGCTGCCCTCCACCGGGGTCATCGAGCGCGGCGCGCGGCTGGCCGCCGCGTTCCGTGCGCGCGGACTGCCCGTCGTCCTGGTGAACGTCACGGGCGGCGCGCCGGGCCGTACGGAGTCCGCGCTGCGCGGTGGCACCCCGCCCGCCGACTGGGCCGAGCTGGTGCCCGAACTCGACCGGCAGCCCGGCGACATCACCGTCACCAAGCAGCAGTGGGGCGCCTTCTACGGGACGAACCTGGATCTGGAGCTGCGCCGCCGTGGCGTGACGCAGATCGTCCTGGCGGGCATCGCCACCAGCATCGGCGTGGAGTCCAGCGCCCGCGCCGCGCACGAGCACGGCTACCACGTCACCGTCGCCACCGACGCGGTGACCGACCTGGACGAGGCGGCGCACCGCAACAGCCTGGAGCGGATCTTCCCGCGACTCGGCGAGACCGACACGACCGAGGCGATCATCGGGCTGCTGGGCTAGGACCTGTCCGATGCCTCAGCGCCCTGCGCCGTCCAGCGGCTTCGGGTGTCCGGTCGGGCGGCGTTCGTGCCAGCGCAGGTCGTCCTGGAGCTGGGCGGCCAGCGAGATCAGCCGTGGCTCTCCGTGGGCCGGGCCGAGGAGTTGGGCGCCCAGGGGCAGGCCGTCGGTGCTGAAGCCGGCGGGCACGCTCACGCCCGGCCAGCCGAGGACGTTCCACGGCCAGGCGTACGGGCAGGCGGCGATCATGGCCTGATCCGTACGCCAGCCGTTGAGCTTGGCCAGTGTGCCGATGCGCGGCGGCGGGGTGGCGGTGGTCGGCGTCAGCAGGACGTCGTAGGGGCCGAACAGGGCGCCGATGCGCCGCTGTTGGCGCTTCTCGACGGCGCGGGCCCGGCGCAGCACGGGCCCGCCGAGCAGCCGTCCCATCCGCGCCGCGCCCCGCGTACGGCGGTCCAGCAGGCTGGGGTCGGGAACGCGGGCCGCCCACTCCCCCACCCCGGCCGTGGCGCGCGGTACGAAGGCCAGCCCGACCAGCCCGTAGTCGGGCTCGGCCTCCTCGACGAAGTGGCCGAGGCGGACGAGCGTGCGGGCCACGCCGGTCACCGCGGCGCGTACGTCGGGGTGCAGCGGCTTGGCCGTGAAGGTGATGGCCGGCTTCCAGGACAGCGCGATCCGCAGCCGCCCCGGGTCGCGGCCGGCCGCCCGGCGCGCGGCGATGGCGGGCGGCCGGTGCAGATCGCCGGCGTGGTTGCCGCTGGCCACGTCCAGCAGCAGCGCGGCGTCCTCGACCGTACGGGCCAGCGGGCCGATGCCGGTGATCCCCTGGAAGGCCTCGGCGTCCGGCCAGGTGGAGATGCGGCCGCGCTGGGGTTTGATGCCGACGAGGTGGGACCAGGCGGCGGGGATGCGGACCGAGCCGGCGCCGTCCGTGCCGAGCGCGGCGGGTACCAGCCCGGCCGCGACCGCGGCGGCCGAACCGCCGGAGGAGCCGCCCGGGGTGTGGGCGAGGTTCCACGGGTTGCGGGTGTCTCCGAAGGCCGGGCCTTCGGTGAACGGCCACTGTCCCAGTTCGCAGGCGTTGGTCTTGCCGACGATGATCGCGCCGGCCGCGCGCAGCCGCCGGACGACCTCGGCGTCGCGCTCCTTGGGCGGGAACGCGCCGGCGCAGCCGAACGCGGTCGGTTCGCCCGCCACGTCGGTGTCGTCCTTGACCGCGACGGGCACCCCGAGCAGCGGCAGCCGCTCCCCCGCCGCCAGCCGGCGGTCCGCCTCCGCGGCCTCCGCCAGCGCCGCCTCGGCCCGTACCCGGCGGAAGGCGTTGACGGTGTCCTGGGTGGCCTCGATGCGCTCCAGTGACCGCCGTACCAACGCGGTCGAGGTGACCCGCCCTTCGGCCAGCGCCCGCGCCTGCTCGGCCAGCCCCTCCCACTCGCCGGCTGCGAAGTCCCGTGCCGGGGCCGGCCCGGTCTCCCTGTCCTGGCTCTCGTCAACGCTCACGCTGCGTGTCCTCCATGGGACCGCTCATTCGAACGAACGGTCCCATCAGGCTAATCGCCGCCGCCGTGGCCATCAACGACGCCGCGCGGCGCGGCACATCGACGACACACGGACGGCACACAGCGGCCCGTGGTGTGCCAGCGGTGTGACGTCCGGCGTCCGTTCGGGGGGTGTCACGACCGGTGGACGACCATCGCCGAGCCGCCGCCGCGGCGTGCCTTTTCGGCCGCCGCCAGCCACCGGCCGTCCGGCAGCCGCTGGACGCCGGTCGCCGCGCCGATCTCCGGATTCTGCTTGAACCCGTGTCCGAGCGCTTCGAGTTGCTTGCGGAGGGGGCTGTTCCACAGGCCTGGTTCGAGCTCGGTGGCCGCCGCGTTGCGCTGGCTGGCGCGGGGCGCGGCGATCGCGTCGACCAGCGGCATACCGCGGTCCAGGTGGTTGACCAGCGTCTGCAGCACGGTCGTGATGATGGTCGCGCCGCCGGGCGAGCCGAGCGCCAGCACCGGCCGCCCGTCGCGCAGCACGATCGTCGGCGACATCGACGAGCGCGGCCGCTTGCCCGGACCCGGCAGGTTGGGATCGTGCACTGCCGGGTTGGCGGGCGCGAACGAGAAGTCCGTCAGCTCGTTGTTGAGCAGGAAGCCCCGGCCCGGGACGACGATGCCGCTGCCGCCGGTCTGCTCGATCGTCAAGGTGTAGGCGACGACGTTGCCCCACTTGTCGGCGACGGTCAGATGGGTGGTGTTGCGGCCCTCGTACGTCGTCGGGGCGGCCTTGCCGGTGGTGGTGCAGCGCTGGGGGTGGCGCGGGTCGCCGGGCGCGAGCGGGCTGGTCAGCGCCTTGTCGTCGGCGATCAGGCAGGCGCGGGAGTCGGCGAACCGCTGCGAGGTCAGGGCCTTGGTCGGTACGTCCTCGTAGGCTGGGTCGCCGACCCAGCGGCCGCGGTCGGCGAAGGCGATCCTGCTGGCCTCGATGTAGCGGTGCAGATACTGCTTCTCGCTCAGCCGGGAGAGGTCGGTCCGCTCCAGGATGTTGAGCGCCTCGGCGACGCTGGTGCCGCCGGAGGACGAGGGCGCCATGCCGTAGACGTCGAGGCCGCGGTAGTCCGTGCGGGTCGGCGCCTGGCTGAGCACCTCGTAGGTCCGCAGGTCGCCGGTGGTGAGGTCGCCGGGCCGTACCGTGCGGGTGGCGCCGGTGCGCACCGGGGGTGTGCGGACGGTGCGGACGATGTCCCGGGCCAGCTCGCCCTTGTAGAGCGCGCCGGCGCCGTGCCGGGCCAACTTCCCGTACGTACGGGCGAGATCGGGGTTCTTCATCGTGGAGCCGACGACCGGCAGCTTGCCGCCGGGCAGGAAGAGGTCCGCGGTCGCCGGGAAGTCTCGGAAGCGCGCCTCGTTGTCGGCGGTCTGCTTGCGGAAGGTCTCATCGACGGTGAAGCCGCGCGCCGCCAGCCGCCGAGCCGGGCGCAGGACCTCGGCGAGGGACCGGCTGCCCCACTTGTCCAGCGCGGCGTCCCAGGTGGCGGGGGTGCCGGGGGTGCCGACGCCCAGTCCGCTGGTGACGGCGTCCTCGAACGGGATCGGTTTGCCGTTCTCCAGGAAGAGGTCCTTGCCGGCGGAGCGCGGGGCGGTCTCCCGGCCGTCGAGGGTGCGTATCGTCTTGGACTTGGCGTCGTAGTAGACGAAGAAGCCGCCGCCTCCGATGCCCGCGGAGTAGGGCTCGGTGACGCCGAGGGCGGCGGCGGTGGCGACCGCGGCGTCCACGGCGTTGCCGCCCTTCTTGAGCACCGAGATACCGGCGGCCGAGGCGTCCGGGTCGACGCTGGAGACCGCACCGCCGTGACCGACGGCGACCGGGGTCTTCTCCGGTGTGGCGGGGGCGGCCCTGTCCTGGGCCGGGGGTGCGGGCCGCGGCGGTGCGGAGATGGCGGCGGCCGGGACCGCCACCAGGGAGCCGGTCAGCGCGGCGGCCGCTCCCAGGACGGTGAGGCGTCGGGCTCTGGTCATGGGCGGGGTTTCCTCCATTGGCGTACGCGTCAGGCGGCAGGGGCCGGAGCCTACTCGGGCGAACAGCGGGCCGACAGGGGGTAATTCGGGTGACAGGGGCTCGCTCCCCGATCTCCGGGAGGCGGAGCCCGGCGACCCCGGCCTCGAACACACAACCGGAGAGCCGCTACGCTCCCCGGCCATGGATGACACCCTGCTGCTCCTGATCGTCGCGGTCGCGGCCCTCGCCCTGGGCCTGGCGGCCGGCTGGGCCGGGCAATCGGCGGCGGCCCGCCGGAAGCTCGCCCGTGAACAGAGCTTCTTCGGGCTGCCGGAAGGTTCGGAGTGCGTACTGGTCACCCACCGGGACAGCTCCTCGGCCCATTGGAGCATCCCGCGGCATGACGCGCTGGCCCTGCTGGGGCTGGCCGCGGTGGTCGAGAACTGCGGTGCGCACCCCGAGGTCGCCCCGCACGACACCGGCCTCCAGGGCTTCGGGGCGCGCACCGAATTCTGCGTCGGCGACCCCACCGCGCACCGCCGGCTCGCCTCCCACATGGCCAATCTGCTGCCGGGCGTCGCGGTCCACCCGGGCGATGAAACGGGTACGGGCCGCGGCACCTTCACGATCGGCGGCTCGGCGTACCGGATGGAGCCCGGCGCGGTGGAGTACGTCCTGCTGGCCCGGCTGACGGCGGGCGAGGGCGGCCGCCCGGTGTTCCTGGCGGCCGGCCAGCGCCCGGTCACGCACCGGGCCGCGGTCCGGCACCTCGTACGCAACCGGGCCCGGCTGGCCCGCAAGCACGGCGCCGACGGCCAGTTCTGCCTCCTCCTGAAGGTGGTCAACTCCCAGGCGTACGGACCGGATGTCGTCGAGCTGGTCGCCGACGTCACCAAGGCGGCGATCACGGCGGCCGAGACGAAGAGCCACCGGGCGACGGCCTGAGACCGGCGGGCCGGCGGTATGCGGCCGACCGGCTGACCGGGCGGGCGGTGACGTCGTCGATCTGCCAGGCTCGACGGCATGATCACCAGTCTGCGTTCGGCCGCCGTGCACTGGAGCGGTGCGCTGCCCGTGCTGGCAGTGGTGCTGCTGGTCCTGACCTGGGGGCGGTCGCTGCCGGCCGCCGTGATCGGGCTCGTCTCGTGCTTTCTGGCCGGGGCGGTGCTGGCCGCGGTGCATCACGCGGAGGTGATCGCGCACCGCGTGGGCGAGCCGTTCGGGTCGCTGGTGCTCGCCGTCGCGGTGACCGTCATCGAGGTGGCGCTGATCGTCACGCTGATGGTCGACGGCGGCGAGAAGAGCGCGGCGCTCGCCCGGGACACCGTCTTCGCGGCGGTGATGATCACCTGCAACGGCATCGTCGGGCTGAGCCTGCTGGTCGGCTCGCTCAAGCGCAAGGTGGCCGTCTTCAACGCCGAGGGCACCGGTGCGGCGCTGGCGGCGGTGGCGACGGTGGCCGGGCTGAGCCTGGTGCTGCCGACGTTCACCACCACCACGCCGGGCCCGCAGTTCTCCACCCCGCAGCTGGTCTTCGCCGCGCTGGCCGCGCTGGTCCTCTACGGGCTCTTCGTGACGACCCAGACCGTCCGGCACCGTGACTACTTCCTGCCGGTGACCTCGTCCGGTGAGGTGATCGACGCCGAGGACCACGCGGACCCGCCGTCGGCGCGAGCGGCGCTGACCAGCCTGGGGCTGCTGGCCCTGGCGCTGATCGCGGTGGTCGGGCTGGCCAAGGGGGTGTCGCCGACCATCGAGTCCGCGGTGATCGCGGCCGGTCTGCCGTCGTCCGTGGTGGGCATCGTGATCGCGCTGCTGGTCCTTCTCCCGGAGACCATCGCGGCCCTGCGCGCGGCCCGCCGCGACCGCGTCCAGACGAGCCTGAACCTCGGCCTCGGTTCGGCGATGGCCAGTATCGGCCTGACCATCCCCGCGGTCGCACTGGCCACGGTCTGGCTCCCTGGCCCGCTGATCCTGGGCCTGGGCGCCACCCATATGGTGCTGCTCGCGCTGACCGTGATCGTCGGCACCCTGACGGTGATCCCCGGGCGGGCCACGCCGCTGCAGGGCGGCGTCCATCTTGCGGTGATGGGCGCCTATGTGGTTTTGGCGCTTAGCCCGTAGGGCCTTCCCACGTTTTCGGCTGTCCCGCCGTGGGGGTTGGTCGCCGTTGCGCCTGCGGCGGGCCCTTCCGCTGCGCTTTGCCTGGGCCGACGTTGTTGGCTTGCTCGCCGTTGCGCCTGCGGCGGGCGGTGCCGCTGCGCGGGGCTGTTCGGCTGCCGGTGACGGTCCTCCGGGGCCTGGTGTGTGGACTGCTTCGCT
>NZ_JBSFYC010000041.1:0-69570 GCF_053595675.1 Streptomyces sp. NPDC002446
GCCTGCATCCCCGGGGGCGTGGGCTGCGGCGGGGTCGGTCGGGCGTTGGGGGGGGGGGCGGTGTTTCACGTGAAACACCGCCCCCGGCCCGTTGCATGGCCCGCTTCGGGGCTGCTCGCCGTGGTGGACTGTCCGGGTGCGAAACGACTCGGATCAAGACCGGAGCGGCGCTGAGGGCGGACGGCCGCTGCCCGAGAAGCCGTTGCTGCCGTTCGCGGCCCGCCGTGCCGCGGCCTGGTGCCTGGTGGCGCTGCTGATCGCGGCGGTGCTGGCCCTCGGCGTGTGGCTGTGCGTCTTCCTGAGCGCGGCGGTCACGCCCGTACTGCTGGCGCTGCTCGGCAGTGCGCTCCTCGGGCCGCTCTATCGGCGGCTGGTGGCGATGAAGCTCAACCGATCGATGGCGGCCGGGCTGACCTGCGCCGTCTTGGTGTTGGTGGTCGGCGGCGCCGGATACATCGTCGTCAACGCGCTGGTCGACACCGGCGACCAGATCGTCGCCTCCCTCAAGGAGGCCGCCGAGGACCTCTCCAAGCGCTTCGGTACGGCCGGTACCTCGCTGGACGACCTCTTCTCCAACGCCAAGGGCTTGGTCACCAAGTTCGGTGGCACCGCGGCCTCCGGGCTCTTGGCGGGCGTCAGCCTCGTCGGCCAGTTCATCGCCGCCGCCATCCTCGCCCTGCTGCTGACCTTTTTCTTTCTGCGCGACTCGGGCAAGGCCGTAGGCGCGCTGCAGGACTGGGCGCCCGGGAACTCGGCGCCGCAGCTCGAACGGATGGCCCGCCGCGGTTTTCAGTCCATCGAGGGCTTTATGCGCGGCACCACCCTCATCGCGCTGATCGACGCCATCTGCATCACCGTGGGACTGCTGATCCTTAAGGTCCCCGGCGCCTGGGGCCTGGGCGCGCTGGTCTTCGTCGGGGCCTACATCCCCTACCTCGGCGCGTTCATCTCCGGCGCGGTGGCGGTCCTGGTGGCGTTCGCGGACCGTGGCTTTGTGATCGCGCTCTGGGCGCTGGGCGTCGTGCTGGCGGTGCAGGTACTGGAGGGCCATGTGCTGCAGCCGATGATCCAGAGCCGTACGGTCCATATGCATCCGGCGACCGTGCTGCTGGCGATCACCGCGGGCGCCAGCCTCGCCGGAATCCTCGGCATGCTGCTGTCCGTACCGCTGACCGCGGCCGTCACCGGCGTCCTCCACGAGCTGCGCAAGCACTACGCCGCGGGCTCGGACTCCGATTCCGATTCCGACTCCGGCTCCGGCGACACCGGAACCGCCGCATCCCCCGCGTCCTCGTAGAGCTCGAACCACGTGGACTTGCCGTCCCCGCGCGGATCCACCCCCCAGGCCCCGGCCAGCAGCTCCAGCAGCACCAGTCCGCGTCCCGAGGACGCCAGCTCGCCGGGGCTGCGGCGGTGCGGCAGCTCATCGCTGCTGTCGCAGACATCGACCCGGATCCGCCGGGCGCCCCGGGCCCCGGAGATCTCGGCGACCAGCAGCGCATCCCCGTCGGTGTGCAGCAGAACGTTGGTGACGATCTCGGAGACCATCAGCACCGCCGAGTCGACCTGGTCCCGGTCGGCCCAGTCGTGCAGCACATCGCGGATCTGCCGGCGCGCCTCGGCTATCCGCTCCGGCTCGGCCTGTGCGACGGCGAGCACGGTGCGGCGTACGGGCTGCTGCGTCAGCAGTCCGCCGCTGCCCACCCCGCAGCTGGCGGCCTCGCGGCCGAGCAGCAGGAGGGCGATGTCGTCCTCGCGGCGGTCCACCAGCGGTCCGGTGGTGTGGTGCGAGGACGGGCCGTGCACGGCCTGGACCAGGGCATCGGCCAGCCGCTCCAGGCTCTGGTCGTCCTCGCCGACCTCATGCGCCTCGATGATGTCGCGCAGCCGGGCCCAGCCGGTCTCCAGGTCGTGGCCGCCGGTCTCGATCAGCCCGTCGGTGCACACCACCATGGTCTCGCCGGGCTCCAGCACCAGCCGGGTGGTGGGGTAGTCGGCGTCCGGGACGATGCCCAGCGGCAGCCCGCCCGCGGTGGGCCGGACCAGCATCGTGCCGTCGGACAGGCGGATCGCCGGATCGGGGTGGCCGGCCCGCGCGATGTCCAGCAGCCCGGTCGCCGGATCCACCTCGATGTACAGACAGGTCGCAAAGCGCTGGTCCTCGCCGTGGCCGCGGAGTTCGGTCTCGTTGATCCCGGCCAGGAAGCGCGAGGCGCGCGAGAGCACCGCATCGGGGTGGTGGCCCTCGGAGGCGTAGGCGCGCAGGGCGATCCGCAGCTGTCCCATCAGGCCCGCGGCCCGTACGTCATGCCCCTGGACGTCCCCGATGACCAGCGCGATCCGTCCGGACGGCAGCGGGATCATGTCGTACCAGTCGCCGCCGACCTCCAGCCCGCCGCCGGTCGGGACATAGCGGGCCGCGACCGCCATCCCCGGGATGTCCGGCTGCACCGTCGGCATCATGCTGCGTTGCAGCCCCAGGGACAGCTCCTGCTGCTCCTCCTGCACACCGGCCCTGGCCAGCGCCTGGGCCAGCATCCGGGCGACGGTGGTCAGCACCGAGCGCTCGTCGGGCGTGAAGGCGACCGGCTGGGCGAAGCCCGCCATCCAGGCGCCGATCGTCCGGCCCGCGTTGACCAGCGGCAGGAACGCCCATGACGTACGGCCGAAGCGGGCCGCGAGCGGCCAGGTGCTCGGGTAGCGGCGGCTGTAGTCCTCGGGCGTGGGCAGATAGATGGCCCGGCCGGTGCGGATGACCTCGGCGGCCGGATAGTCGGTCTCCAGCGCCATGTTGAGGAAGGGCTTCTCGTCGCCGGGCCGGTGGCCGTGGTGGCCGATGACCGAGATCCGGTCGCCCTCGATGCCGAAGACCGCCAGGCCGTCCGGCATGAACCCGGGCATGGACAGCCCCGCCGCCACCCGCAGTACCTCGGCCGTGGACCGCGCCTCGGCCAGCGCCCGCCCCGCGTCCAGCAGAAACGCCTCGCGGGAGCGGCGCCAGTCACCGGTGATCGGGGTGTGCGCGGCGGACGTCCCGGGCAGTGGCTCGGGCACCTCCTGGAGCGTGCCGACCAGCTCGAAGTCGCCGTCGACGACCCGGGGCCGGGAGCGGGAGCGGACGATGCGCTGCACCCGCCCGTGCTCGTCGACGATGCGCAGCCGGGCCTCGGCGAGCGTCTCCTCGGACACCGCGAGCTGCACTATCCCGTTGATCTCCGCGAAGTCGACGGGATGAAAACGGGAGCGTACGGCGGCCTCGCTGAGCTCCACCGCCTCGGCGGGGAACCCGAGCAGCCGGGCCGCCTCGGCATCGAGGCTGACCCGTCCCGATGCGTTGTCCCAGCGCCACAGGCCGGTCGCGATGGCGGCCAGGAGGTCCTTGGTGCGCATTGCATCACTTTATGTGCGTTTGACGTAGCCCGACCAGCGAGCGGAACGTGACCATCGTCCCAGTGAAGGACCCCCGTTTCACCCCGGCGAAGCGCTGATGCGTATATGTCAACGAAGGCGTGGGGGCCGGGACGGTAACCTGGAGCGGTTATGTCAATCCTGGGGTGGCCTTTCGGGTGACCGCCGGGGAGAGCGACCGGGCGTGTGAGCCCGTGCTCCGATCCCTCTCCTCCGCTCCCGACAACTCCTCACCTCGACACTCGCGACGACTTGGATGAGCGATGCACCGGTACCGGTCCCATAACTGCGGCGAGCTCCGAGCCGCGGACGTCGACACGGACGTCCGCCTCAGCGGCTGGCTGCACAATCGTCGTGACCTGGGCGGCATCCTCTTCATCGATCTGCGCGACCACTACGGCATCACGCAGCTCGTCGCCCGCCCCGGCACCGCGGCCGCCGAGGCGCTGGACAAGCTGACCAAGGAGACGGTCGTCCGCGTCGACGGCAAGGTCGTCTCCCGTGGCGCGGACAACGTGAACCCGGAGCTGCCCACCGGCGAGATCGAGATCGAGGCCGCCGAGGTCGAGGTCCTGGGCGCGGCCCAGCAGATCCCCTTCACGATCAACGCGGACGACGGCGTCAACGAGGAGAAGCGCCTGGAGTACCGCTTCCTCGACCTGCGCCGCGAGCGCATGCACCGCAACATCATGCTGCGCTCGGCGGTCATCGCCGCCATCCGTCACAAGATGACGGCCCTCGGCTTCAACGAGATGGCGACGCCGATCCTCAGCGCCACGTCCCCGGAGGGCGCCCGCGACTTCGTGGTGCCCTCGCGCCTCCACCCGGGCAAGTTCTACGCGCTGCCGCAGGCCCCGCAGCAGTTCAAGCAGCTGCTGATGATCTCGGGCTTCGACCGGTACTTCCAGATCGCCCCGTGCTTCCGTGACGAGGACGCCCGCGCGGACCGCTCGCCGGGCGAGTTCTACCAGCTCGACGTCGAGATGTCCTTCGTCGAGCAGGAGGACGTCTTCCAGCCCGTCGAGCGGCTGATGACCGAGCTCTTCGAGGAGTTCGGCGGCGGCCGCCACGTCACCTCGCCGTTCCCGCGCATCCCGTTCCGCGAGGCCATGCTGAAGTACGGCTCCGACAAGCCGGACCTGCGCGCCCAGCTGGAACTGGTCGACATCACCGATGTCTTCGAGGGCTCGGAGTTCAAGGCGTTCGCGGGCAAGCACGTCCGTGCGCTGCCGGTGCCGGCCGTGCAGGACCAGCCGCGCAAGTTCTTCGACCAGCTCGGCGAGTACGCGATCCAGCACGGCGCCAAGGGCCTGGCCTGGGTGCGCGTCGGTGCGGACGGCGCGCTGACCGGCCCGATCGCCAAGTTCCTCACCGAGGAGAACGTCAAGGTTCTCAGCGAGCGCCTCGGCCTGGAGCCGGGCCACGCGGTGTTCTTCGGCGCGGGCGAGTTCGACGAGGTCTCGAAGATCATGGGCGCGGTGCGCGTCGAGGCCGCGAAGCGGGCCGGCCACTTCGAGGAGAACGTCTTCCGCTTCTGCTGGATCGTCGACTTCCCGATGTACGAGCGGGACGAGGAGACCGGCAAGATCGACTTCTCCCACAACCCCTTCTCCATGCCCCAGGGCGGCATGAAGGACCTGGAGGAGAAGGACCCGCTGGACATCCTGGGCTGGCAGTACGACATCGTCTGCAACGGCGTCGAGCTGTCCTCCGGCGCGATCCGGAACCATGAGCCCGACATCATGATCAAGGCCTTCGAGATCGCGGGCTACGACCGTGAGACCGTCGAGGAGAAGTTCGCGGGCATGCTGCGCGCCTTCCGCTTCGGCGCCCCGCCGCACGGCGGTATCGCCCCCGGCGTGGACCGCATCGTCATGCTGCTCGCGGACGAGCCGAACATCCGCGAGACCATCGCCTTCCCGCTGAACGGCAATGCGCAGGACCTGATGATGGGCGCGCCGACGGAGCTGGAAGAGGCCCGGCTCAAGGAGCTCCACCTCAACGTCCGCAAGCCGCAGGCGAAGTAGGCGTCACCGGCGGGGCTGCGCCTCGGAACGGACTGAGGGCGGTGTTTCACGTGAAACACCGCCCTCAGCCGTGTGCCGGACGTGCTCCCCCACCGCCTGTGTGAGCCGGGTGCTCCAACCGCACCACACCTGTGGCCGTGATCGCGCACCGCACGCACTGTGGTGCCCATGCAGCAAGCCACCCTCCTCCCCCGTGCGCCCGGCCGCAGCTCACGGTCCCGTACGGCGCCCTTCGCCCAGGTCCGCGACCTGCCCTGGCTCATCGCCCTGGCCGTCGTCTTCACCGCCGGCCAGCTCTACCTCGCCCTCATCACGCCCGGCCTGGGATGGGACGAGACGGTCTATGTCAGCCAGGTCGACTCGCACGCTCCGGCCGCGTTCTTCAGTGCCCCGCGCGCCCGCGGTGTCACCCTCCTCCTCGCCCCGGCCGCCGTCCTGACGACATCGGCCACCGCCCTGCACTGCTACCTCGCGGTGCTCTCCGGCGCCGCCTTCCTCCTCACCCTGTGCATCTGGCGGCGTCTGCTGCCGGCGCCGGTGCCGGCCCTGGGCGGCGCGCTCTTCGCCGGTCTGTGGGTCACGCTCTTCTACGGTCCGCAGGCGATGCCCAACCTGTGGACCGGCTACGCCGCACTCGTCGCCACGGGCTGCTTCCTGCTGGCCGTACGACAGCCGGCGGCGCAGCTGGCCCCGGGCGCCGGCCGGGGCGCGGCGGTCGGTCTCGCCGTCGCGGTGGCGGTGGCCGCGCTGATGCGCCCCGTCGACGCGGTGTGGCTGGCCGTACCGCTGCTGGCCGCGGCGCTGTGTGTGCCGGCCTGGCGGCGCTCGACGGTGCTGCTGGCGGTCCCGGCAGGTCTGGCCCTCGGCTGCGCCGAGTGGGTCGTGGAGGCGTATGTCTCCTACGGCGGGCCGGTGACGCGGCTGCGCCAGGCCGCGGAGATCCAGGGCGGCCTGGGCTGGCACCCGTCCTTCGGCGACCACGTACGGGCACTGCAGGGAAAGACGCTGTGCCGCCCCTGCGACCTGTCCTGGAAGTACCCGGTGACGGCGGGATGGTGGTTCGCGCTGCCGCTGGCGGTCGCCGGGGCGGTGTGGGCCGCGGCACGCGCCCGCGAGCCCGGGGGCACGCTGCACCGCTACGGGCCGGTGTGGCCGACGCCGCGCGGGCGCGAGCCCGGCGGCCCCCGTGAGCTCGGACTGGAACCCGTCCGCCTGGACACGCTCGGGATCAACCCCCTCCAGGCGGTCGGCCTCGGGCTCGACGGGGCGGCGCACCCGTACGGGCCGGTCTGGCCGGTGCCGAGTCTGCGCGACCCCGGCGGCGCGCGGCACCGCTACGGTCCGGGCCCCATCGCCCTCCCGGCCCTGGTCGGTCTCTTCCTGGCCGCGCCCTACCTCCTGACGGTGGGCTACGCCGCCCCGCGCTTCCTGCTGCCCGCCTACGCCCTGCTGCTGATGCCCGCCGCGTGGTTCCTGTACTGGCTGACCCTGCTGCCCCGCCGCCGGCACGCCACCGCGGTGGCCGTGCTGGTCATCGCGCTGCTGGGCCATGAGGCGATGCAGCTGGCGATCCTGCACAAGATGCAGCGGGCGACCGTACGCGCCCAGACCGACATCGACCGGATCGTCGGGACGCTGCGCGCCGCCGGAGTACGGCCGCCGTGCGCGGTGAGCGGCGAGGAGGCCGTACGGGTGGCGTACCGGATCGGCTGCGCCTCCCGGCAGCCCGGCGGCCATGACGCCAGCATCACCCCCGCCGACCTGACCCGGCTGGGCGTGCACCACCCCGCCGCCGTCGTCCTGGCCGCCGACGGCTCACCGCCGGACTACGCCCGCGGCTGGCGCCCGGTCCGCCTCCCGCCGACGCCGGGCCTGAAGCGCCTGGACGCCTATGTGTCCCCGGCGGCCCGGCCGTGACGCGACATCGCGGACCGCGGGTACGGCCGGCCGCTATGCACGCGCCCGCCCGGCCACCAGGACCGGACGGGCGCGTGGGCCGCACGGACATGGTCGTCCGCGCCGCTCCGTCTGCTTACTGTTCTGCCGTGCTTACTGCTCCGCACCGCCGAAGCGCTCGCGGTAGGACTCCAGGTCCTCCTCGGTGATCTTCGCGAAGAGCACTGGCGGCACCGTGAACGGAACCCCGGCCGGCACCGAGGCCAGCGCCTTCGCCTCGTCCGGCGAGACCCACACCGCCGTGTCGTTCTCCAGGGCGAACGCGCCCCGCATCGCCTTCGCCGTCGCCGGGATGAACGGCTCGGAGACCACCGCGTACAGATGGATCAGGTTCATCGCGGTACGCAGCGTCAGCGCGGCCGCGTCCTTGTCGGTCTTGATCTCCAGCCACGGGGCCTTCTCCTCCAGGTAGGAGTTGCCCGCGCTCCACAGGGCGCGCAGCGAGGCGGCCGCCTTGCGGAACTGCAGGGCCTCCATGTGGCCCTCGTACTCCGCGAGCAGTCCGGCGATCTCCTCGCCCAGCTTCTGCTCCGCGGCCCCGGCCTCGGCGCCCGCGGGAACCTCGTCGCCGAAGCGCTTCCGCGAGAACGACAGCACCCGGTTGACGAAGTTGCCGAGCGTGTCCGCCAGGTCCTTGTTGACGGAGGACGCGAAGAGTTCCCAGGTGAAGGAGGTGTCGTCGGACTCCGGGGCGTTGGCCATCAGGAAGTAGCGCCAGTAGTCCGCCGGCAGCAGCTCCAGCGCCGCGTCCGTGAAGATGCCGCGCCGCTGGGAGGTGGAGAACTTCCCGCCGTAGTAGTTGAGCCAGTTGAAGGCCTTGAGGAAGTCGACCCTCTTCCAGGGCTCGCGGGTGCCCAGCTGCGTCGCCGGGAACATCACGGAGTGGAACGGAACGTTGTCCTTGGCCATGAACTCCGTGTAGCGGACGTCCTCGGCCTCGTACCACCACGACTTCCAGTCGCGCTCCTCGGGCGCCTGGTCCGCCCACTCCTTCGTCGAGCCGATGTACTCGATCGGGGCGTCGAACCACACGTAGAAGACCTTGCCCTCGGCCGCCAGCTCCGGCCACACATCGGCCGGCACTGGGACGCCCCAGTCCAGGTCGCGGGTGATCGCCCGGTCCTGGAGCCCCTCCGTCAGCCACTTGTGCGCGATGGAGGAGGCGAGGGTCGGCCACTCCTTGCTGCCGTTCCCCTCCAGCCAGCCCTCGACCTCGTGCTGCAGCTTCGACTGGAGCAGGAACAGGTGCTTGGTCTCCCGCACCTCGAGTTCACCGCTGCCGCTGATCGCCGACCGCGCATCGATCAGATCGGTCGGGTCCAGCACCCGGGTGCAGTTCTCGCACTGGTCGCCGCGCGCCTTGTCGTAGCCGCAGTGCGGGCACGTACCGACGATGTAGCGGTCGGGCAGGAAGCGGTCGTCGGCGATCGAGAAGACCTGGCGGATGGCCCGCTCCTCGATGAAGCCGTTCTCCTGCAGCTTGCGCGCGAAGTGCTGGGTGAGCTCGACGTTCTCCGGGGACGAGCTCCGCCCGAAGTAGTCGAATTCCAGGCCGAAGCCCTCGTAGATCGCCTTCTGCTTGTCGTGCTGCTCCGCGCAGAAGGCGTCGACCGACTGCCCGGCCTCCTTGGCCGCCAGCTCGGCGGGCGTCCCGTGCTCGTCCGTCGCACAGATGTAGAGCACGTCGTGGCCGCGCTGCCGCATATAGCGGGCATACACGTCCGCCGGGAGCATGGACCCCACCATGTTGCCCAGGTGCTTGATCCCGTTGATATACGGAAGGGCGCTGGTGATGAGGTGTCGAGCCATTGCCGGCTGCTCCCAAGTCGCTACGGTGAGTGAGGATTTGCTTTACGGAACGTCAATATCGTACTGGACGGGGTGGGGACCCCGGCGCGGGCTTTTTCCGGGGGAGCGCGGAGGCGGTGCGCCCTATCCCCGGCCCGCTCCCCGCCGCTGCCGCGGGGCCCGGCCGGTGACCAGCAGCCCGGCGACGAGGGCGGCCAGCAGCATGATCGCCGAGCCGACCCCGAGGGCCACGGTGAACCCGTGCACCACCCCGGCCTTCGCGATCCCGTCCCGGACCGCCGGGGTGAGGCCCTGACCTCCGCCCCTGCGGGCCGCCTCGGCCAGCCGGTCCGCGAGGTACGCGGCGCCCGTCGACGTCGCGATCGTGTTCAGCAGCGCGGTACCGAGCGAACCGCCCACCTGCTGCGCGGTGTTGACCGTCGCGGACGTGACGCCCGCGTCATGCGGTGCGACCCCCGTCGTGGCCGTGGCCATGACCGGCATGAACGTCAGCCCCATCCCCAGCCCGACGAGCAGCTCGGCCGGCAGCACATGCGACACATACGCGGGCCGGGCCGTCAGGAACGTCAGGGTGAACAGCCCCGCCGCCGCGAGCAGCGCACCCGGCACCATCAGGGACCGCGGCGCGACCAGGTGCAGCAGCCGCGCCGATATCTGCGTCGACCCGAGCACGATCGCCCCGACCATCGGCAGAAACGCCATCCCCGTCCTGACCGGTGAATATCCGAGCACGGTCTGCAGGTAGTAGGTCAGGAACAGAAACATCCCGAAGATCGCGACGACCGCCAGTGCCATGGTCAGAAAGGCGCCGCCACGATTGCGGTCCCGCACGATGTGCGGCGGCAACAGGGGATGCCGCGCCCGCGTCTGCCACCAGGCGAAGACGCCCAGCAGCACCACACCTCCCACCAGCATCCCCGCGACCAGTCCGTCCCCCCACCCCCGGGGTGTCGCCTCACCGCACCCGTAGACGATCGCCACCAGACCGCCGCACCCCAGCACCGCACCGGGTACGTCCAGAAAGACCCGCCCACGCTCCGGTACGTCCCGCAGGAACACCGACGCTCCTACGAGGGCCACCAGGGCGACCGGCACGTTCACATACAGGCACCAGCGCCAATTCAGGTACTCGGTGAGCAGCCCGCCCGCGATCAGGCCGATCACCGCACCTCCGCCGGCGATCGCCCCGTAGATCCCGAAGGCCTTGCTCCGCTCCCTCCCCTTGGTGAACGTCGTGGTCAGCAACGACAACGCGGACGGCGCCAGCAGCGCCGCGAACGCGCCCTGCATCGCCCGCGCCCCGAACAGCGGCCCGGCGCCCGTCGCCGCGCCGCCCAGCCCCGACGCGACGGCGAACCCCACCAGCCCGAGCATGAACGTCTTCTTCCGCCCCACCAGATCGGCGATCCGCCCGCCGAGCAGCAGCAGCCCGCCGAACGCGAGCGTGTACGCGGTGATCACCCACTGCCGGTCGGCGTCCGAGATCCCCAGATCCCGCTGGGCCGACGGCAAGGCGATGTTCACGATGCTCGCGTCCAGCACGACCATCAGCTGCGCGCTCGCGATCACCACCAGCGCCCACCAGCGCCGGGCGTCGGCAGGGGCGGACACAACGGGGCGGTCCACCCATTCAGCCTACGGAGAGGGGCGAGCGGGTGCCTACTGTGCGGCCTTGGCGGGGGGAGACGGCTCTGTGTGGCGGGGGCAGGGCCCTGTGCGGAGACGGCAGCGGATACGGCAGCGGCCGCGGCGGGCCGTGGGGCCCGGCCGCGGCCGGTGGGTGGTGCGGTGGTGCCGGGGCGGTGGGTCAGTTGTCCTTGAGGACGCCGGCGGTGCGGGCCTCGGTGAGCCACTCGGGGAACTCGACCATCAGCTGCTGGTAGAGCTCGTCGTGGGAGAGGCTGCGGGGGTCCCGGCCGGCGTGGAAGAAGCCGGCGTTGTCGACGGCGCGCTTCTCCGGGACGGTCAGGTCGTCGAGCTTGCGGAGGAAGTCGAAGCCCTTGGCCTCCGGGTCACCGAAGCCGATGAACTGCCAGAAGATGGGCAGTTCGGCCGCCTCGCACAGGGCCCGCTCGGCGGCCGGCTTGGAGGTCGGGGCGCCGTCGGTCTGGAAGATGACGAAGGCCGGGGCGGTGCTGCCGGACTCCTTGTAGTGCTCGACGACGGCGTTGATGGCCCAGTGGTAGTTGGTGCGTCCCATGTGGCCGAGGCCGGCGTGCAGTTCCTCGATGCGGCCCTCGTAGTTGGTGAGGTCAAGGTCGGCGGTGCCGTCGACGTCGGTGGAGAAGAAGACGACGGGGACGGTGGCGGCGTCGTCGAAGTGGGCGGAGAGGCCGAGGGCCTGTTCGGCGAGGTTCTGGACCGTGCCGTCCTTGTAGTAGTTGCGCATCGAGCCGGAGCGGTCGAGGACCAGATAGACGGTGGCGCGCTGGGTGGCGAGGCCGTGCTTGTCCAGGGTGGCCGCGGCGGACCGGTAGAGGCCGAGGAGGGCCGGGGCGGTGGTGGCGAGGGCGGCGGGCGCGTCGGGGGTGGCGGCGGTGGCGGGGGCGTCAGCGGCGTCTGCCACGACCTCGGTGTCCTGGCCGTCCTGGACCTCGTCCTCGGCCGCCACGGCTTCGTCCTTGCCCGCCTCGGCCTCGGCCTTCGGCGCCGACTCGGGCGCACCCTCCGCCGCGTCCTTCGCCTCGACCGTCGCGTCGGCCTTCTCTCCGTCCTTCGCCTCTGCGGTTTCCGCGGCTGCCTCGGCGGCGGCCTTCGGCTCCGGGTTCGGGTTGTCGAAGGCCTGGCTGACGAGGTCGGAGAGGGCGGTCGGCGCGTTCGCCTCGGGCTCGTCCCCGGACGCGGCGTCGGCGCTGGCCCCGGCCTTGTCGTCGGCCTTGTCGTCGGCCTGGTTCTCGGACTCGGGCTGCGGCGCGGACGCGGTCCGCGGCTCGGCCTTGTCGTCGGCAGTGCTCTCGGGCGTGCTCTCGGGAGTGCTCTCGGACGTGCCGGTGGCCGCCTCCGTCCCGGGCTCCTCGTCGGCCTTCGGCGTCTCAGGGGCGGTGGGCTCGGCAGGCGCGGGGGCCTCGCCGGCGGCCTCCTCCCGTACCGCGTCCTCGTCCTCTACGGACGGCTTCTCGTCCCGTACGGACGACGGCTTCTCATCCCGTACGGACGGCTCCGCGCGGTCCACCGGGCTGCTCTGGGCCGGCAGGGTGGCGGCCGTCGGCGCCGGGGCGGGGGCCGCGTCCGGGGTCTCCGAGGGGGCCGTACGGGCGGCGGGGACCTCGGCCTCCGGGGCGGGCGCCGGGGCGGACTCCTCGCGCGCCTCCGGGATGGTCGCGGCCTCCGGCTTGCCGGCGCCGCTCGGGGCCGCGCCGGTTTCTTCACGGGTCGCCTTGGAGCGACCGAAAGCGTTGCGCAGCAGACTCCGAATGCCCATCGGCGAACCTCTCTTGCGTGTGGTGGGTGCGGCGTATGTCCGTGAAGCACAGACATGTCCCTGACCAGGACGGATACGTAAGCGTAGCGGCCGGTACCGGCCTCATCGTGGGACCCCGCGCCTCGTGTGCTGGGCTATCCGGGGGGTATGGCGGGGGATGTGGTTTCGGCCAGGGGGCCGACGTCCTGCCGGGGGTGCATCGGCCCTGCATACGGCGCTGAACGGGGATTCGTAAGGAACGAATCCGGCCGCTGTGCCCGCGCCCGCCGCGGGGTCCCGGATTCACCGCCTGTTCATGTTTCACACGTCGCCATGGCTCGCCGGGACGGGTGTTGACGGAGTCGGTTGAGTTGGCGGAGTGGGGGGAGTGGGCAGAGTGGACAAAGTTGGGGGAGTTGATGCGAGTTGGGGCAGTTGATATCTGGTGCGAAAGTTGCTTGAGGGTGGGGGAGTTGACTAGAGGCGAGCGAGTTGACCGGAGTGCACCTTCCTGTGGCGTACCTACATCACGCCCCGGAAACGAAGTGGCAAGCGCTGGGTAAGAACTGGGTCGTTCAGGTATCCGATGCGCAGGTGTGCCCGTCTCCTCCGGTGACCATTGTCCTGAGCCGTCCGTTGTGCCTAGGCGGCCGGTAAGAAGGCAACAACCCTTCTGAGGGTGACGGGAGATGTGGGCGCATGGGGCTGACCAGTCAGTCGCTCGAATACACGGTGGTCCTGCTGGCGGTGGCCTGTGTGGTCGCCACAGTGTGGCTCTGGCCCCGGCTGGCCAAGCGCGGCGCGCGTGCCGTACTGGGCAGGCTGGGCGCCATCGTGGTCACCCAGCTGTCGATCGTGTGCGCGCTCGCCCTCGCCGTGAACGCGAACTTCGAGTTCTACGGCAACTGGGACGAGCTGCTGGGCAACAACGAAGAGGCGCCGGTGTCCGTGAGCCAGGGCGGCGGGCAGTACGCCTCGGTCGGCAGCATGAAGGGCGGGCTGGTCCAACCGGCCGGGCCGCAGGGTCTCGATCGGGTGACCGGTCTGCCCAAGGGGCCCGCCGACAAGGTGGGCAAGGTCGAGTCCGTACGGATCGTCGGGCGCCGTACGCGGGCCATCAACCCGGGCTTCATCTATCTGCCGCCGCAGTACTTCCAGCAGCAGTTCCGCCGGCAGCGGTTCCCCGTCATGGTCGTCATCAGCGGCTACCCCGGCGGGATCATGAACCTTGCACAGCACCTCCAGGTGCCGCAGAACGCGGGCCGGCTGATCGCGCAGGGCAAGATGCAGCCGACGGTGATCGTGATGGTCCGGCCGACGATCGCGCCGCCGCGGGACACCGAGTGCGTGGATGTGCCGGGCGGCCCGCAGGCCGAGACGTTCTTCACCAAGGACCTGCCGGACGCCATGAAGTCGGCCTACCGGGTGGGCCGTGACCCCAGTGCCTGGGGCGCGTTCGGGTACTCGTCCGGCGGTACGTGCTCGCTGCAGCTGGCGATGCGCAACCCGAAGGTGTACACGTCGGCGGTCTCGCTCTCCGGCGACTACGCCATCAAGGACGACCTGACGACCGGAAGCCTCTTCGGTCCGGGTGCGGCCGGCGCCCAGCGGGAGCGTGAGCACGATCTGCTGTGGCGGCTGAAGCATCTGCCCGCGCCGCAGGTGTCCGCGCTGGTGGCCAGCAGCCGCAAGGGCGAGGCGAATTACGGCCCCACCATGAAGTTCCTCCGTGCCGCCAAGTCGCCGATGGCGGTCGACTCGATCATCCTGCCGCAGGGCAGCCACCAGTTCGCGACCTGGCGGCGCGAGGTCGTACCGGCCCTGGAGTGGCAGAGCCAGCAGCTGACGTTCCCGCAGGACACCGAGGCCGTCGCCCCGCCGGGCAAGCCGGGGGCCCAGCCCGGCCAGGGCGGTGCCCCGAGCAAGGCGCCGACGTCCGACGAGAACGGCCGCCGACGGGTGGAGGCGGAGCGTCCGCGCGACTGACCGCGGCCTTCCGCGCGCCCGTGAGCCCGGCCCACGTCCCCTGTGCGTGGGCCGGGCTCATGCGTATCCGCGCCCCGCCGACCGGCCCTCGGGCCTCTCCGGCCTGACCCATCGGACAGGCCCTACGGCCGGTACACCATCCCCGGCTCCGGCTTCGCCGGGGAGAGCAGCTGGGAGACCGTGACGATCGTGTAGCCGCGCTTCTTGAGCTCCTTGAGGATGCCCGGGACGGCCGGCACGGTGCCCTTGTAGATGTCGTGCAGCAGGATGATGCCGTCGCGCTCGGTCTGGTCGAGCACCCGCTTGGTGATCAGGGCCGAATCGTTGGTCTGGTAGTCCTTGGCGGTCACGCTCCACAGGACCTGCGCCAGGCCGAGATCCTTGCTGATCTCGGAGACCTCCCGGTCGGTCCGGCCCTGCGGCGGGCGCATCAGCTGGGGCGTCTTTCCGGTGATCTTGCGTACCGCGTCCTGGAGGCGGGAGAGCTCCCGCCGTGTCTCCTCGGGCGTGATCTCGGTCAGGATCTGGTGCGACCAGGTGTGGTTGGCCAGCTCATGGCCCTCGGCGTCGATCCGCTTCACCTCGGCGGGGCGCTTTTCCACATGGTTCTTGCCGAGCATGAAGAAGGTCGCATGGACCTTCTCCTTCTTGAGGATGTCCAGCAGGCGGCCGGTGTTCTCGCTGGGGCCGGCGTCGAAGGTGAGCGCGACGCACTTGGCCTTGGCGCAGTCGACGTCCGCGCTGCCGCCCTGTCCGTTCTTCGCGTCCTTCGCCGCCGCCTTCGCGTCCGCTGCCGGGGCGTCGGCGCGGGCGTCGGCCGGCGCGGTGACGTCGAACGTGGCGCAGCCGCTGAGGGCCAGGACCAGGGACGTGGCCGCCAGCAGCCCGGCTATGGACGTGCTGCGGGCCGGGCGAATCTGCTTCGGCATGCGGGTCTCTCTTCCCTGCGGACGGACGGGTCGCTGGACTCCGAGGGACTATACACAGGTGGTACACACTGGGTGTATACGTGGGGTGTGTACGCGGCGTGTGCAGCGCTAGGTGCACAGGGGAGGGCGCGAAGCGGCGTGTGAAGTGCAGGCCCGATTGGACGCGTCCGTCGCGACACCCCGCCGCGCGCCGGGTGGACTCGTACCGTGACCGCACCGCCGCCGGACGACTGCCTGGCCCGTAACGACTGGATCTGCGGCGACTACCTGAGCACCCGCCGGCAGATCCTGCTCGACGCGGTCGCCCAGCACCTCCAGCTGACGGTGGTCTCGGTGGCGCTCGGGCTGGTGATCGCGGTCCCGCTGGCGCTGCTGGCCCGTCGCCGGCGCTGGACGGCCGGGCCGGTGCTCGGCATCACCACGGTCGTCTACACGATCCCGTCGCTGGCGATGTTCTCGCTGCTGCTGCCGGTCTACGGCCTCTCCGCCACCCTCGTCGTGGTCGGCCTCGCCCTGTACTCCCTCACCCTGCTCGTCCGGAACATCCTGGCGGGGCTGGACGGCGTGCCCGTCGAGGCCAAGGAAGCCGCCCGCGGCATGGGGTACGGGCCGATGCGCCAGCTGCTGACCGTCGAGCTTCCGCTGGCCGTACCCGCCGCGATGGCCGGGCTGCGGATCGCCACGGTCTCGGCGGTCGCGCTCACCACCGTCGGTGCGATCGTCGGGTACGGCGGGCTGGGCAACCTCATCTACGCCGGGATGAACTCGTTCTTCAAGGCGCAGGTGCTCACCGCGTCCGTGCTGTGCGTGATCATCGCGGTCGTCTTCGATCTGCTGCTGCTCGGTGCGGAACGGCTGCTCACGCCCTGGCGGCGGGCGAACCGCAGGGCACGGGTGCGGGTCCGGGCCACCGCGGGGACCGGGCGGCCGGCCGCGGCTCCCGGGCGGCGGGCATGAACACCCTCGCCGCGGTCTGGACATGGCTGACCACGGGCGCCAACTGGTCCGGTGAGAACGGCGTCTGGCACCGCCTCGAACAGCATCTGGTCCTCACCTTCGCCTGCCTGGTCATCAGCGCCCTGATCGCACTGCCGATCGCGCTGACCCTCGGCCACCTCGGGCGGGGCGGGGCGCTGGCGGTCAACCTCGCCAACATCGGGCGCGCGGTGCCGACCTTCGCCGTACTCGTCCTGCTGATGCTCACCCCCATCGGACGGTCCGGGCAGTGGCCGACGGTCATCGCGCTGGTGCTGTTCGCCATCCCGCCGCTGCTGACCAATGCCTACGTCGGGATGCGCGAGGTGGACCAGAACGTGGTGCGGGCCGCGCGGGGCATGGGGATGACCGGGGTGCAGCTGGTGTGGCGGGTCGAGGTGCCGCTCGCCTTTCCCCTTGTGCTCACCGGCATCCGGATCGCCGCGGTCCAGCTCGTGGCCACCGCCACGCTCGCCGCGCTGGTGGGCGGCGGGGGGCTCGGCCGGATCATCACCGCGGGGTTCAACCTGGCCAGCACCCCGCAGGTGGTCGCCGGGGCGGTACTGGTCGCGGTGTTCGCGCTGCTGATGGAGGCCGTCTTCGAGCTCGTGGAGCGGTATGCGCCCGGGTGGGCGCGGGGGCGGATCCGGTGAGGGCCGCGGGCGCGGTCCTCGCGGCTGCCGGGGCCCTCGCGGCGCTGGGGCTGGCCGGTTGCGGCAAAGGCCCCTCGCTGGAGACCCGCTCCGCGATCACCGCCCCGCCAGGGGACAGCCGCGATCTGGCGATCGGCTCGGCCGGCTTCACCGAGAGCGAGCTGCTCGCCCGGATGTATGCGGCGCTGCTCGACCACGCCGGCTACCGGACCCATGTCCTGACCGTCGGCAACCGCGAGCTGTACGAACCCGCTCTGGAGGCCGGGCAGATCGATGTCGTTCCCGAGTACGCCGCGACCTTCGCGGACTGGCTCAACGCCAAGAACAAGGGCTCCAAGGCGGCCCCGGTCGCCTCGCCCGACCTCGGCGCCACCATGGCGGCGCTGCGCCGGCTCGCCGTTCCGCGGGGCCTGACCGTGCTCCCGCCCGGCCGGGCCGTCGACCAGAACGCGTTCGCGGTCAGCGCCGCATACGCCCGCAGGCACCACCTCAAGACCCTCAGCGATCTGGGCCGGGCCCGGCTGCCGGTGCGTCTCGCGGCGGGCGATGAATGCGTCCAGCGGCCTTTCTGCGCACCGGGGTTGCGGAAGAAGTACGGGATCAACATCACCGCCATCGACCCGAAGGGGGTCGGCACCACCCCCGCCAAGCAGGCCGTGCAGAACGGGCAGGACCAGATGGTGCTGACCACCAGCACCGATGCCACGCTCGACCAGTTCGGGCTGGTGCTGCTCGCCGACGACAAGAAGCTGCAGAACGCCGACTACGTCCTCCCCGTCGTCAACCGCGCCCGCGCGGGCGGCGCACGCCCGGCCGCCGCCCTCAACCGCCTCAACAAGGTCCTGACCACCGCCGATCTGGCGCACCTCAATGAGCAGGTAGACAGCTGGCGGCGGCTGCCGGCGGATGTGGCGCGCAGCTACCTCGTGTCGAAGGGGCTGCTGCCGAAGGGATGAGGAGCAAAGGCCGGTGAGCGGGCCGGTGTTTCACGTGAAACGTCGCGTCGCCGAGCAGAGGCGGTGTTTCACGTGAAACATGGCACGGCGGGGCAGAGTTGGCGTTTCACGTGAAACACGGCACGGCAGGGCCGAGTTGGCGTTTCACGTGAAACATGCGCCGGGTGCCGACGGCGGGCACGCTCACTCGGTGGGCACCGAATCCACCTCTGCCCGCTCCCGCGGCACCCCCCGCTCGTCCGAGCCGATGGTGCGGCGCAGCGCCTCATGGAGCTTGGTCGGGGTGAGCACGCCCAGGAAGCGCTGGCCGTCCAGGACCGCGATCCAGCCGGCGTCGTGCTTGAGCATCTCGCTGAAGGCTGCCTTGAGCGTGCCGGTGACCGGCACCCATGCCTCCATGCGGCGGGCATGACCGGCGACCGTACCGGCGGCCCCGGTCAGCTCCTCCGTGCCCACCCAGCCGTGGAGTTCGCCGTCCTCGTCGAGCACCACCGCCCAGCGGGCCCCCTCGGCCCTGAGCCGTCCCGCCGCCTCGGCGGCCGGCTCGCCGAGGCGCGCAAACGGCGGGCGTTCCAGGTCGCCGCGGTCGATACCGGTCACCGACAGCTGCTTCAACGCCCGGTCGGTGCCGACGAATTCGGCGACGTATGGCGTGGCCGGGGCGCCGAGGACGCTGGCGGGGGTGTCGTACTGCTCGATGCGCCCGGCACCGTAGACCGCGATCCGGTCGCCGAGCCGGATGGCCTCCTCGATGTCGTGGGTGACGAGGAGCACCGTCTTGTGGAGCGTGGACTGCAGCCGCAGGAACTCCTTCTGGAGCCGGTCCCGGACGACCGGGTCGACCGCGCCGAACGGCTCGTCCATCAGCAGGACGGGCGGGTCGGCGGCGAGCGCGCGGGCCACCCCGACGCGCTGGCGCTGACCGCCGGAGAGCTGCTCGGGGTAGCGCGAGCCGTAGACGGCCGGGTCCAGCCCGACCAGGTGCAGGAGTTCGGCGGCCCGCTCGCGTGCCGCCGCCTTCTTCCAGCCGGTCAGAAAGGGCACGGTGGCCGTGTTGTCGAGGACCGTGCGGTGCGGGAAGAGCCCGGTCTGCTGGATGACATAGCCGATGCGGCGGCGCAGCTTGACCGGGTCGACGCCGGCGACGTCCGAACCGTCGACGTAGATCTGCCCGTGCGTGGGGTCGATGAGCCGGTTGACCATCATCATGGTCGTCGTCTTGCCGCAGCCGGACGGTCCGACCAGGGTCACCAGCTCCCCCTCGCCGACCTCGAAGGAGAGGTCGTCGACGGCGGTGGTCCCGTCGGGATAGCGCTTGGTGACGGACTCGAACCGGATCATTGCGCCATTGAATCCCGGTGCCGGTGGCGGGTCCCGTCATCCGGGCAATCGGGTGGGCCCGCTGGACGGCGGCCCACGGGCCGTCAGATCACCTGCCGGTCGGGGAAGGAGACCCGGACCGTCAGACCGCCGCCCGGGTTGGGGTGCGCGCCGGCGGTGGCGCCGTGCGCGCGGGCGATGGAGGCGACGATCGACAGGCCCAGTCCGGCGCCTCGCCCGGGGCGTGCCGACCTCGATCAGCTTGCCGCGGATCCGCCGTACGTTGGCCGGGTCCGGGTCGGCCAGGCCGATCTCGGCGGCGGCGCGCTGCACGGCGAGCGGAGTGCGCAGCTCATGCGCGGCGTTGGCGGCGAACCGCTGCTGGGCGGAGACCAGATGCTCGATCCGGTCGAGCATGCCGTCGAACGTGTCGGCGAGCTGCTTGAGTTCGCCGGGCGGGGCGTCCAGGGCGATCCTCCCCCAGCCTTCGCCCGGCGGGGGCCCCAGCAGATTGGCGGTGGACAGCCGGCGGGCGGTGCGGGTGATCACCCCGACCGGGCGCAGCACCCGGCCGGCCATCCACCACGCCAGCCGAGGGCGGGCACGGACCCGGTGACGTACGGGGCCGGGTCGCGGGGCGTGGCGGTGGTGACGGCGGTGCTCAGGCTGGAGTAGAGGCCCTCCCTCACAAGGACGTAGACCAGGCCGATGAGCATCACGCCGGCCAGCACCAGCAGCCCGCCGTAGAGAGCGGTGAGCCGGACGCGCTCGCTGCCCGGCAGCCAGTGGGCCTTCACCGGCGCCCGCCCGGCCCGTCGCACATCCGGTACCCGGCGCCCGGCACGGTCTCGATCACCGGCGGGTCGCCGAGCTTGGCACGCAGCTTGCTGAGCGTGACGCGGACGGCATTGGTGCGGTAGCTGGTGTGCTCCTCCCACACCTCCTCGATCAGATCGTCGCCGCTGACCACCGCGCCCTGGGCGCGCAGCAGCACCTCCAGCACCCCGAACTCCTTGCGCGACAGGGCCAGCGGCCGCCCGTCGCGCACCGCCAGCCGGCGCGCGGTGTCGACGGTGACACCGGCCCGCTCGATGACCGGGGGCAGCGCGGGGCGGGCCCGCCGGCCCAGCGCCAGCACCCGGGCGAGCAGCTCCTCGTACGCGAACGGCTTGGTCAGGTAGTCGTCGGCGCCCAGCCCGAGTCCCGCCACCCGGTCGTGGACCGTGCCGGACACGGTGAGCATCAGCACCCGGGTCAGCAGCCCCTGCTCCACCACGTGCCGGCAGACCTCGTCGCCGTGCAGCCCGGGCAGATCGCGGTCCAGGACGAGCACGTCGTACGCGCCGAGCCGCAGCTTGGCCAGCGCCTCGCGGCCGTCATGAGCGATGTCCGCCGCGATCGCGTCGCGGCGCAGACCCGCGCCGATCATGTCCGCGAGGAACTCCTCGTCCTCCACCACCAGAACGCGCATGCGGTCATGTGTACCCGAGGGGCACCTTTCGCCGAGGTAAACGTCTTTCGCCGCGACCCCGCGGACCAGGGAATTCACCACGCTGGAGCCGGACGCCGCCCGGCGGCCGGGGAGTCCTCGCCCGGCCCTTAGAGCCGGCGGCATCACGGTCAAGGCCGCCGACGAGGGGCTGCTGCGCACCCTGCGCGGCACCATGGCGTCCGGACCTGGCTCAACGCCGCCAACGGCCGCTACCCCGCCGTCGTCCTCGACCACATGGCCGCCCAGCGGCTCGGCGTCACCGGCCCCGGCGCGACGCTGGTGATCGGAACGGTCGCGGGCCTCTACCCGGCGGTGCGGGCGGCACGGCTGTCTCCGGCGCTCGCCCTCCAGGCGGTCTGATCCCGAAGAAGGCGCTGTCCGTACGGAACTTTTTCGCGGGGCCGTACGAGTTGCTTCCGCCGCACCGCCTTTGCACCTGCCGCGTCCGGCCGCACCGGCGTGCTTACGATCCACTTCGGCCACCGGTCGGAAGGGTGGAAGGGAACGCCACGATGAGAGCCGTAGCAGTCAGCGCATTCGGTGAACAGCCGCAGCTCATGGAACTGCCGCAGCCCGAGCCAGGGCCCGGTGAGGTCCTGGTGCGGCTGGCCGCCGCCGGACTCAACCCCGTCGACTGGAGGCTCGCCGACGGCGAGTTCGGGGATGCGGTCAAGGCCGCCTTCCCCCTCGTCCTGGGGACGGACGGGGCGGGCGAGGTGCTCGCCATCGGTACCGGCGTACGGCGGTTCACCGTCGGCGACGCGGTGTTCGGCCAGTTCCAGCGCCCCGAGCAGGGCGGTGGCTCGTACTGCGAACTCGCCCTCGCCGACGAGGACCGCATCGCGCACGCCGCCCGCAGCGTCACCTATGCGACCTCCGCGGCGCTGCCGACGGCCGGTATGACCGCGTACAACCTCGTCGAGGAGACCCGGATCGGCGACGGCAAGCGGGTGCTGGTCGTCGGCGCGACCGGCGGTGTCGGCACCTTCACCACCCAGCTCGCGGCCGGCCGCGGCGCCGAGGTGATCGCCACCGCCCGCCCGGCCATGGCGGAGCTGATGCGGAATCTGGGCGCGGCGCAGACCGTCGACCACACCGCGGGCCCGCTCGCCGACCAGGTCCTCGCCGCCCACCCGGACGGTGTGGACGTCCTCATCGACATGGTCAGCGGCCCCGCCGAGTTCGCCGAGCTGACCCGCACCGTGCGCGACGGCGGCACCGCCGTCTCCCTCATCGGCTCCGCCGACGCCGACGACCTGACCGAACGCAACCTGCGCGGCTTCAACTTCGTCAACCGCCCCTCCCCGCAACTCCTGGAGATCCTGGCCGGCCATGTCGACGCGGGCCGCCTGACCGTCCTCGTGGGCCGCGAGGTCTCCCTGGAAGAGGCCCCGGAGGTCCTGGAGGCCAGCCGCACGGGGCGGGCACAGGGCAAGACGGTTCTGGCGATCTGACCGGCCGCCCGCAGACGTTCCCGCCGCAGATCCGGCGGCCCTCAGCCACGGCCCGCGGCCTCAGCCACGGCCCGCGGTGCTCCGCCGCGCGCGCCAGGCCCGCGCCGCCACAGGCCCCGCCGCCGCCAGTACGGCCGTCAGCGCGCCCGCGGCGACGATGAGCCACACCCCCGTCCGCAACGGCCCCGTCAGCGCATCCGCGTATGCGCCCGCCGCGGGGCGGGAGATCACCGGCGGCAGCGCGTCCAGGGCGCGGCCGCGCAGCAGGGCGAGGGCGGCGGCCAGCAGGGCGGCGGCCGTGGCGCAGGCCGTGCCGGCGCAGATCAGTGCGCGGCGGCGGCGCCGCGTCAGCAGCAGTCCGCCGGCCAGGCACAGCGCCGCGGCCGGCGGCAGCAGCAGCGCCCCGTGGTGGACGACGTCGTAGACGGCCCGGACCCGGGGTACGTGCGCGGCTTCCAGCAGCACCACCTGCACGCCGGAGCGCGGCACCCGGCGGACGAAGTCCACCCCCATGCCGGCGCCGTTGTCGGAGAGCTGACGTTTGACGCGTGCCAGGACAGGGGTGAGGTCGAGGGTGACCGCCGCATTGCCGGGGGCGGCCAGGGTGCCGTCCAGGGACCGGTGGGCGGTCCGGTGCACCCCCTGCCACATCGCGGGGAACCCGCTGCCGGTGACGACCTGGCGCACCTGTTTGGCGACGGACTCCCGGATGCCGTGGGTGAAGTGGCGGCGCACTGCCGGACGCTCCGCGCGCGGTACGGCCTTGAGCAGCCCCTTCAGCAGACCGTCGAGCTGGATGTGCGCCATCACCCCGTCCGTCACGTCGTCGACGACGGCCTGCTGCACGGCGGCGTCGGCGGCCAGTGGCGCCACCGTCGCCACATAGCTGTCGGTCTCGGTCAGTTCGGCGCGTGCCCAGGTGGCGGCCAGCCCGAGCGGCAGCAGGAGCGCGCCGACCAGCAGGAGCACCCCGCCGGCCAGGCCCCGCGCCGACGCCAGGACCCTCGCTGACATCGCGTCGTCCTCCCGTGAGCCCTGCCCTACGGCCACCTTCCAGGCAAGTCCGTAGGGCTGTGGCGCGCGAGCGGGGCCGGTGCCAATGGGTGACCGGGCGCGCGAGGTGGCTCAGCGCGGGGGTGCCGCCGCCCGCCGCTTGCGCACCGTGCGTACCACCCCGGGCCCGAGCAGCGCCGCGGCCGCGGCGGTCACCGCCCACCACCCCCATCCGTCGTTGCCGCCGCCCTCCCCGCCCGTCAGCGGGAGGTCGTCGAGATCGCCGGAGCAGGCCGCGGGGGCGTAGGAGTCGCCCACGTAGACACAGGCGGTGGCGGCGGCGCGCAGGGTGCCGGGGGCGGCGGTGGCGCGGCCGGGGCGGTCGCCGAGGACGGCGGTGGCGGTGAACACCTGGATGTCGTGCGCGGGCAGATCGGCGCGCCAGACGACTTTCCGGCCGCCCGTCCCCTCGCCCTGGACGGTGCCGCCGGGTGCGGTGGCGGAGGTCGTGGTGGCCGGCATCCGCTGTTCGACGCGGGCCCCGGGGACCTCGTCGGCGCCCATGTTGTGCACGGTGATGCGGTATTCGAGCCGTCGGCCGGTCTCGGTGTCGTCGGCGCCGTCGGTCACCGCCACCGACACCGAGACGGCGGGGGGCGCCTGCGGGGCGGGTGCGGCGACGGACGGGGCGGGGAGCGAAGCGGCGCACAGCAGCGCGCAGACAACGGCGGTTCTCATGCCGTCATCCGAGCACCGCGACGCCCGTCACCGGCGGCAGGCGGCCCGCACCCGGTCCGGGTTCACCCGAGTGCGGGGCGCGGGCGTCGGCCGGGCGCGGGCACCGCAACGGCGTGCGCCGCGTCAGTGCTCGTGCGGCCCCGGCCGGTGCACCGGGCCGTGTGCGTCCTCGCAGTGTTCGCCGGGGAGCGCCGGCGATCCGGGCGGCGCCGAGCCGGGTTCCGGCCGCGGGCCGAGCGTCAGCACCTCGTCCGCCGCGCCGTCCTCGCCGACGTGGTCGACCTGCAGCGTGGCGTGCGTGATGCCGTACTCCCCGCTGAGCAGCTCCTGCAGACTCCGGCGGACCTTGTGGCAGTCGCCGCCCGGCGCCACCAGGATGTGCGCGGACAGCGCCGGCTGACCGGAGGTGATCTGCCAGATGTGCAGATCGTGCACCTCGACGACCTCGTTCTCGGCGACCAGGTGGTCGCCTATCGCGTCCGGGTCGATGCCGGCCGGTGCGGCCTCCATGAAGATCCGCCCGGACTCGCGCACCAGCCCGGTACCGGCCCGCAGCATCAGCGCGACGACCACCAGCGTGGCGATCGCGTCGGCCTGCGCGAAGCCCGTCGTCAGCACGACCAGACCGGAGACGGCGGTCGCCACGAACCCGAACAGGTCGGTGAGGATGTGCTGGTAGGCGCCCTCGACGTTCAGGCTGGAGCGGTTGGCCCTGGACAGCAGCCAGGTGCAGATGAGGTTGACGACGATCCCGGACAGCGCGGTGACCAGCACCAGCCCGCCGGTCACCGCGGGCGGCTCGATCAGCCGCTGCACCGCCTCGTACGCCAGCCAGACCGACAGCAGCAGCAGGGTGATGCCGTTGGCCTGCGCGGAGAGGATCTCGGCGCGCTTGAGCCCGTACGTGTAGCCGCCGCGGGCCGGCCGCGCGGCCAGCCGCATCGCGATCAGCGCCAGCACGATCGAGACCGCGTCGGTGAGCATATGGGCGGCGTCCGAGATCAGCGCCAGCGACTGCGCCAGCACACCGATGACGACCTCGACCGCCATGTACGCGGTGAGCAGGATGAGCGCGGCGCGCAGCCAGCGCCGGTCGGCGTCCGGCGAGACCCCGTGTGCGTGGCTGTGGCTGTGCCCGTGGCTGTGGGCGTGCTCGGTCATGGCGCGCTCCTTCCTGGCTCCCTGGCTGGGAAGCAAACCGCACTTCGGCGAAAGATCCAAAGGCTGCACCGGTGACCGTTGTCATTACCGTCGAACGGGCGATCGTGCCTGGTCAGAGCGGCGGAAGCGGGAGTGGGAAGGGAACGGAAGCGGACCCCGACTGTCCGGTCGGGGTCCGCGCACACGGTGTCAGTCGCCGCGGTGCAACGTCGGGATGCAGATGGCGTCCGAGGTGTTGCGGGTGACCGCGGTGTCGAGTTCGGTCTGGGCGGCGTCGGGCCGGGCCGCTGCTGCGGAAGGTGCGGTAAGGGCCTGCAGGGCCACGACCGCCACCGCGCTGGTGATCACTGCGGTGCCCACTCGGCAGCCGGTTCTGGAGGTGCGCAATTTCATTCCTCGGAGATCGGGAAGGACGAGGAATACGTATTGGATCACCGTGTGGGCGGGCTGGCAAATCCCTCGCGGGATATCGATCGCGAGCGCAAAGTGCAGTCCGTTGTGGGGGTATTTAGGAGGTTTGCTCCTCGGGGTTGTTGTCGCTTTCCGTTTCAGCGAGGAGGGCCAGTCGGCGGCTGACTCGGGAGGCTTCGGACGGGTCCAGGGATTTGAATATGCCAAGCGAATATGCCAACAATTCCCGGGCCAGGTCGTACCGCCCTTCCCGCAGCCGTACGCCTGCCAGCGTGTCCATCGCCCAGGCCTTCTGGTCCAGTGCCTGGATCCGCTCCGCGAGGGCCAGTGACATCTCGGCGTGCCCGGCGGCGGCGCCGAGGTCCCCGAGGGCGGCCTCGGCCGCGCCGAGTCGGTGGAGGGCCTGCGTCTCCTCGTGTGCCGCGCCGATGTCCCGGGCCAGCTCCAGCGCCTTGGCGTGGTGCCCGGCGGCCTGTGCGTAGTGGCCGAGGCGGTGGTGTGCGGTGCCGATCCCGATGAGGGTGTTGGCCTCGTTCCGGCGGTCGCCCAGCCGGCGGAAGATGACGAGGCATTCTTGGAACATGTCGAGGCCGGACGCGAGGTCCTGCGGGTTCGGGGACGCGATGAGGATTCCGGCGATATTCGCCTTGGTGGCGGCCTGGTCCGCGAGATTTCCGAGTGAAGCGGCGAGCGCAAGGGACTCCTCGTAAGAGCGGCGCGCGGTGACGGAATCTCCCATGCGCATATGCAAATCCCCGAGGTTGTTAATGCACTTTGCGACGTTCCTTTCGTCGCCGGTGAGTCGGAAGTGCTGGATGGCGCTGGTCACGTATTGCAGGGCCTCGCGGTGTTCGCCGAGATAGATCAGCGAAATGCCGATGTTGTTCTCGCAACGTGCCAGGTCCCATGCGTCGCCCGATCGGCGCTGGATCTGCAGTGCCTCCTGGTGCAGGTCGAGTGCCGCGTGGTTCCGCCCGAGGTGCCACTGCAGGATCCCCAGGGCGCGCAGCGCCTCGGCCTGGGCGTCAGGGGCGTCCACCGCCCGTGCCAGATCGAGCGCCCGCCGGGCCGCCTCCTCGGCCTGCGGATAGCGGGAGGTGTTGGCATGGGTCGCGCCCAGGTCGAGCAGGGCCAGACACAGGGCGTGCCGGTCGCCCACCCGCTCCCAGTGGTCGACGGCGTGGCGCTGCATCCGGTCGGTGTCGGTCCAGTGGCACTCGGCGTCCAGGAACCCGGACAGGGCATGGCTCAGCAGTGCGGCGCGGTCCGACGGCCCGTGCGTACGGGCATGGCACTCCACGGTGAGGAGGTTCGAGCGTTCCACCGTGAGCCATTCCTTGGCGTCGTCCGCATGCCGTAAGGGCGGCAAGGAGGGCGACGGCACGGCGGTGCCGGGATGCAGACGCGGCAGCCGGAGGCGGCGGGGGTAGAGCAAGGTGTCGGCGGTGTCGGCCGCATGGAGGTAGAAGTCCACCAGCCGGCGAAGGGCCCGGTCGCGCTCCTCCCTGGTGTCCTCGGAGAACACCAGCGCCCGCGCGAACTCCCCCAGCAGATCGTGGAAGCGGTAACGGTGCGGGGTGGGCTCCTGGAGCAGGTGGCAGTGCAGCAGCGTTTCCAGCAGCCGCTCCGTTTCCGCCACCGGAAGGTTCACCAGTGCAGCCGCCGCATGCGGCCCGAAATTGGCGCCCAGATGGAGTGCGAGATGCCGGAACACACTCTGCTGAGTGCCGGTCAGGGTCTGGTAGGACATCTCGAAAGCGCGGGCTATCTCCGAGTAGCCGTCGCACAATTCGCCCAGCCTTCCCGGGCCGGAGGAGAGCCGTTCGCAGAGTGTGGCAAGGGTCCAGGACGGCCGGGCATTGAACCGATTGGCGGCGATTTCGATGGCCAGCGGCAAATAGCCGCACAGCTGGACGATGTGGTCGACCGCGGTGGCGTCGCGGGTGCGCTCTCGGCCCGCGAACTTCCGGAACAGCGCCGTCGCGTCGTCCGGCGGCAGCACATCGAGCGCCAGCCAGTGCGCACCGGGCAGACCGGCCAGGTGGCGGCGACTGGTGATCATGACGAGCGACGGCGAGCCGCTGTCGGGGAGCAGCGGGCGCACCTGGTCGGTGCTGGCCGCGTCGTCCAGGATCACCACGGCCCGCTTCCGCCCCAGCAGGGTGCGCCACAGAGCGGTTCGCTCCTCGATCTCGCCGGGAATGGCGTCGGGTGCCACCCCCAGCAGACGCAGGAGCGTCGACAGCGCCGCCCCCGCGTTCAGCGGATCCTGGACGCCGGCGTGCGCACGCAGATCGAGGTAGAGCTGCCCGTCGGGGAACCGTTCGCCCAGGCGGTGAGCGGCGCTGACCGCCACCGCCGTCTTGCCCACCCCCGCCATTCCGGAGATCGCCTCCAGGGCGATCACCGCGGGAGCCGGCCCGCCGTCACGACCGCCGGCGGCGTCATCGACCGCGGCGCACAGCCGGCGCATCTCGGCCCGGCGGCCGACGAGTGCGGTGTGCCGGGGCAGATTCCGCGGAGCGGCGACCCCAGGTGCCGATGCCGGTGCCGGTGCGGGGGCCGCGACGCGGGGCGGGACCGCGGCGGCCCGCGCGGTCGGCTCCGCTGCGGGCGCCGGACGTGCGTGCGCCGGGTAGGGAATCAGTTCCGGCAGCGGCGCCCGGCACAGGATCTGCTGGTGGACCCGGGTCAGCTGAGTGCTCGGGTCGGCGCCGAGCTCCTCGCGCAGGCGGCGGCGAGCCTGCTGGTACACCCGCAGTGCGTCGGCGTGCCGGCCGCAGCCGTAATAGGCCAGCATCAGGTATTCCAACAACAGCTCGTCGTAAGGGTGCTGGGCGATGAGCGAGGACAGCGGGCCGACCGCGCTGTGGAACCGGCGCAGGCGGAGCTCCGCCGCGACCCGCGAAGTGGCCGCGACGAGCCGTTCCTCCGCCAGCCTGGCCCGGATCCGCTCCGGCCACAGGCCGGGCAGGCCTGCCAGCGCCTCCTCGTCCCACAGGGCGTCGGCCTCGTGGAGCAGCGTGGCCGCGGCGGCCTCGTTCCCGTCGTCGGACGCGGCCCGCGCCTGGGTGGTCAGCTTCTTGAAGCGGTGCCAGTCGACCCGGTCCGGTGCGATGGCCAGGGTGTAGGTGTGCGCATGCTGCGAGATCACCGGAACGCTGGTCGCCGTGGAGGTCCGCAGGGTCTTGCGCAACCGTGAGACATAGGTGTGGACGGACTCCCGGGCCTTGCCGGGAGGGGTGCCGTCCCACAGCCGGTCGATGAGGGTCTGCAGGGCCACGGGACGGCCCGCCGACAGGGCGAGCGAGGCCAGGATGCAGCGTTCCTTGTCGGAGCCGAGCGGGACTCTGTCGTCCTGGATGCCGAGACAAATGGGGCCGAGTACGTAGATATCCATCAGCGCCTCCCCCTGAACGGCGCACCATCTGTTGCAGCGAGCATGGCACTCGTCCGAGGCGGAGACCAGAAGGCCTCATGGAGCGAGTGGCCCCAGGGCGGCTCGCGGTCGTGGTCCCCGCGCCCCCTGAGGCCTGGCCGAATTGCACGCGTCGCTCCGGCGGCAGCCGCCGACGGGGACTCCTGCCGATGTCCCCGGGGAATGCTGAATCGATCCATGACGTACCGGGACGGGGGCCGCGGATGCACCAGGACGGGCACGGGCACGGCATGCACAACGCCAACGCCATCGGGGGTTCGGCGAGGATAGAGGGCCCCAGCGTCCAGGCGGGAGCGATCCACGGAGGCGTCCACTTCCACGACCGCACCGCGCCCGGCTCCGCGCCCCGGCTGCCCGTTCCCCGGCAACTCCTGCCGGTCTCCCCGCACTTCACGGACCGCGAGCACGACCTCGCCACGCTCGATGCGCTGTGCGCCCGCCGCCCAGCCGACTCGGCGCCGCTCATCGTGGTGTCCGGACCGGCCGGGATAGGGAAGACCGCGCTGGTGTCCCGCTGGCTGCGGACCACCGCCGAGCAGTTCCCCGACGGTCAGCTGTACGCGGACCTACGGGGCCACGCAGCCGACGGACCCGCCACGCCGTCCGAAGTACTCGGCCAATTTCTGCGCGCACTGGGCATGGGCCCGGTCCCGGCGGACCTGGGGGAGCAGACCGCGCTCTGGCGCTCGGTCACCGTCGGCCTCCGGGTCTCCGTGATGCTGGACAACGTCTTCTCCGCCGCCCAGGTCCGTCCGCTGCTTCCCGGCGGCCACCGCGGCCTGATCGTGGCGACGAGCAGACACCGCCTCACGGGATTACGGGCCGACGGCGCGCTCTACCACCAGCTCGGGCTGCTCGACCAGGCCGCCGCCGAAGAGGTGCTGTCCCGAGGGGTCGGCGCCGACCGGGTACGCAGCGAGGCGCAGGAGACCCGCCAGCTGATAGCCCTGTGCGGCGGGTTCCCGCTGGCCCTGTGCCTGGCATCCGCCCGCCTGGCCTCCCGCCCCCGGCAGCCGGTGCGCTCGCTGGTGGAGGCGCTCACCCGGCAGGGCCAGCTGGCCGCACTGGCGATAGAAGGAGAGCCCTCCGTGAACCACGCCCTCGACGAGTCCTACGCGGTGCTGGCTCCCGAGGCGGCGCGGCTCTACCGCCGGCTCGCACTGCTGCCGGCCCGCGCGCTGGATGCCCGGACCGCCGCGGCCGCCTGCGCGGTCCCGCTCGCCGAGGCCGAGCGACTGCTGGACGTACTGGTCGAGGCCAACCTCGTCGAGGACATCGGCCCGGACAGCTACCGCTTCCACGACCTCGTCCGCCTGCACGCCGAGGAACAGGGGCGGTCCGAGGAACGTCCGGAGGACCGCGCCGAGGTGCGCAGACGTGCCTGCGACTGGTACCTGGCCACCGCCACACAGGCCCAACGGCACCTGTCCCCGATCCAGCTGACCCTTCGCCGGACCTATGCCTTCCCCCCGGACGGCCTGCCCTTCCCGTTCACCGACGCGCCCGGCGCCCTGACCTGGCTGGAGACACACCGCCGGGATCTGCTCGCGGCGGTACGGACGGCGTACGAGGCCGGCTGGGACGACACGGCCTGGCAACTGGTCGACGCGCTCTGGCCGTTGTTCCACCGGCTGCGCTACCACGACCTGTGGCTGGAGGCGCACGAGATCGGGCTGCGCGCCGCCCGGCGCGGCGGCGACCGTGCCGCGGAGCGCCAGATGCTCAACTCCGGTGCCATCGGCTTCGGCGTCGCCGGACGGACCGACGACGCCATCACCTGGTTCTCCTGGTCGCTGGACGCCGCCCGCGAGGCCGGGGACGCCCGGGACGAGGGCCAGGCGCTGCACGGCATCGGCTCGGCGCTGCGGCAGGCGGGCCGCTTCCCCGAAGCCGGCGCCTTCCTGAACCAGGCCATCGCCACCTGGGAGGCCGTCGGCTATCCGCGGGGGACGGCGCTGTCGCGCATCGTGCTGGGCGAGATGGCACTGGAGAGCCCGGCCGCGGAATGGGACGGGCGGCGCGCCGCGGAGTACTTCGACCTGGCCCGCAGCACCCTGCTGGCCGTGGACGACCCCTATGACGCCGCCCGCGCGCTCGCCTTCCACGGGCGGGCCCGTGCCGTCGAAGGCGCGTACGAGGCCGGGGCGGCCGAGCTGAGGGAGGCCCTGGCGGTGTTCGAGGCAGCCGGGGCCACGCCCTGGCAGGCCCGCACGCTGGAGATGCTCGCGATGAGCGCCGTGGAGCACGCGGATCTCCCGGTGGCACGGGACTGCTTCGCCCGCGCCGGGGAGCTGTACGCGCGGCAGAGCCCGTCGGACGCGCGGCGGGTGGAGGGCCTGCTGGCCGGTATCGCGGCGCATCCAGCAGACCCTCAAGACGCTTGAACCAGCCAGGGCAGCGTCTCCACAACCTCACTGATGAGGCATCACCCGGGCGGAGAGGCCGCGGTGGCCGTCCGCCGGTGACGGGGCGAGCGCCAGCACCGTGAGCGGCAGCAGCCCTTCCAGCGCGTACCCGGTCACGACCAGCCCGTACAGGCACGACGCCATCAAGGAGTACTCCCAGGCCGCCCGGCCCCGAGCGGGGTGCGGCAGCGTCGGCCGGAGGAACGCCGACCGCAGCAGCCGACAGGGTCCGATGCGCTCCGCGACCGCCCAGCCGCCCCCGATCAGCGGCAGCCCGGCAAGCCGGCACCCGGTGTACCGGCCGAGGGCGTCCCGCAGCCAACCGACCGCGCTCTCGGCCGGCCACGGGCGGCTGCCGTGCAGCACATCGGCACAGGCGAGCCAGCGCTCCTCGGTGCAGCGTTCGGCGTCCACCGCGAAGTGGTCGTCCACCGCGAAGTGGTCGTCGACAGCGGCGGGCACCGCACCGTGACCGCCACCGGTCCGCGTCCCGCCGTTCCCCTTCCCGCCGAACCAGGCACAAGCCGGCAGGGAGGAGCCGACGGAGTCCGGGGACCTTCCGCCCACGGCCCCCTCACCCCCTGCTCCCGGTACCGCTACCGATACCGACACCGCGATCGCCCTGCTGCCCTGCCACACCCTCACCCGCCGCTGTCCCCGGGCACCCCAGGGCGCCACCGTGGCCGGTACCCGGTTCATGCCGACACCCCCGTCCCGCAGCTGCCGTGCGGTGCGGCGGCCCAGGACGCCAGGGACGGGGGCGGCGGCAGCGGCAGGGTGGGGGCGGGGTGCGCGGGCTGGCCGAGGCCGAGCAGCCGGTAGAGCAGCCGGCGCATGTTCCGGCTGAACCGGCCCGGCTCGGACGTGATCCGCGCGGCGATCGCCCCGTACTCCTCCCGCTGATGCCGGTGGTACTCGGAAGTCGCGTACGCCAGCTGGCTCTTCAGCGGGTGGGCCGGCGACAGCGCGGGCGCCGTCCGGGCCAGCGCGGCGGCCGGTGAGGCCGGGTTGATCTCCTGCTCGGGCGAGGCGGTCAGCAGGATCGGCGCCTTGGTCAGCGTCCCGTACAGGGTCACCGATCCGTGGTCCCCGATGATCGTGTCCGCCGCGATCAGCACGGTCCGCCAGTCCGCCTCCGGAGGCACCACCGCGAGGCCGCGATGTACACACTGCGCCAGCCAGGCCCGCACCTGCCGGGCCCCGTGCCCCGACCAGACGTTGGGATGCACCAGCAGCGCCACCCGCCGGTTGCGGCCCACGAGCTCCAGCAGCCGCGGCAACAGCGCCTCGATCGCCCCGAAGGAGGACCGGGTCCCCCAGGTGGAGACGACGGCGGTGAGCTGCTGCCCCTTGGCGAGCCCGAGCGCACGGCGGTAGGCGCCGCGCCGGGGCAGGCTGGCCACCATCCGGTCGTGCACCGGGTCACCGACCACGGAGGCGACCGAAAGCGCTTCCGGGCAGGAGCGCGCCAGCCCGTCGAGGTCGTCCCGGTGCGCCAGAACCACCGCGGCGGGCAGCTCCCGTCCGGCCGGTGCGAGGTCCTGCCGTGCCAGCCCGGCCACCCGGGTGTCGGCTCCCTCGGTGACCCGCTTCAGGAAGTTGGCGCCGTGCGGCAGCATGATCAGCGGTGCGCGCACCTTCTCCACCTCGCGCGGCCCGGCCGCCAGCGCCAGGTCGAACTCCATCCGGACCGCTTCGTCCCACGGCAGCACGGCGCCGCCCAGCCGCTCCAGCAGCCGCGCCACGCCGTCCCCGAACGGGTGGGGCGGGGCGGTGAACACCACCTGGACCCGGAGATCCGACTCCAGCAGGGAGCAGACCTCCGCCAGCCGCTTGCCGTACGTCACGGTGTGCACGACGATCAGGACCCGCTTCCGTCCCGTGAGCGTCAGCCATTCCCGTAACTGGTGCTGCCTTCCTTCGAACACCCGCAATGCCGTCATGGCATCCCCCATGTCTGCTCGTCTGCTCGATGTCGACGTGGCCCGGAACCGCGGTCCGGGACAGCCCGCCACCAAGGACGTGCCCGTACGGCTGGACGAAAGCCTTGCCGCACCCTTGCGGAAACCTTGCGGCGGGGGAGAGCCGCGGAGTGCCGGGCGGGCCGGGCCCGGTCGCGGGCCCCGGCCTCCCGGTCAGTAGAGTTCGGCACCCGCCACCCACCCCGTCCCGACGCAAGAGGTCATCGGCAGTGAGCCCCGCACCACCCTCCCCCGGCCACCGCGGGCAGGTGCCCCCACCGGCCGCTGGGGAACCCCTCGCGGTCGTCGGCATCGGAGCCGACGGCTGGGACGGACTGCCCGCCGCCTCCCAACAGGTGCTGCGCGCGGCCGAGGTGCTGATCGGCGGCGCGCGCCAGCTCGCGCTGCTGCCCGCGCAGTGCCCCGGCGAGCGCGTCCCGTGGCCCTCGCCGCTGCGCCCCGCCGTCCCGGGGCTGCTCGCCGCGCACGCCGGACGCCGGGTGTGCGTGCTGGCCAGCGGCGACCCGATGTTCTACGGGATCGGGCGGACGCTGACCGAGGTGCTGGCGGAGCAGGAGGCGCAAGCGGAGCAGGACGTCGCGGCGGCAGGCCGCCGGCCGGGCGGCGGTCCGCCCCGGCTGCGCGTCTTCCCGCACCCCTCCTCCGTCTCCTACGCCTGCGCCCGGCTCGGCTGGCCCGTCGAGGACACCGAGGTCGTCACGCTCGTCGGGCGGCCCACCGAGAACCTGGCCCGCGCGCTCTACGACGGCCGGCGGCTGCTCGTGCTGTCCGCCGGGCCCGGCACCCCCGCCGAGGTCGCCGGCCTGCTGCGGGCACAGGGCTTCGGCCCCACCCGTATGCGCGTACTGGAACAACTCGGCTCCGGGCGCGAGCGGACGGTGGAAGGGGCGGCCGCCGACTGGGACGCGCCGCCCGCCGACCCCCTCAACGTCATCGCGCTGGACTGCGTCCGTGAGCCCGGCACCCCGGCCCTGTCCACCGTCCCCGGCCTGCCCGACACCGCGTACGAGCACGACGGCCAGCTCACCAAGCGTCATGTGCGCGCCGCCACGCTCGCCGCGCTGGCCCCCGCCCCCGGCGAACTCCTGTGGGACATCGGCGGCGGCTCCGGCTCCATCGCCATCGAATGGCTGCGCGCGCACCGCAGCGTGCGCGCCGTCAGCGTCGAGCGCGACCCGGCACGGGCCGAGCGGATCGGCCGTAACGCGCGCGCTCTGGGGGTACCGGCACTGCGCGTCGTGCACGGCCCCGCGCCCGCCGCGCTGGACGGCCTGCCGGCACCGGACGCGGTGTTCATCGGCGGCGGTCTGACCGCCCCCGGCCTGCTGGCCGCCTGCTGGGAGGCGCTGCCCCCGGGCGGCCGCATCGTCGCGAACACCGTGACGCTGGAGTCCGAGGCGCTGCTCGCCGAGTGGTACCGGCGGCACGGCGGTGAACTGGTGCGCCTCGCGGTCGCCCACGCGGTACCGGTCGGCGGTTTCACGGGGTGGCGGCAGGCGATGCCGGTCACCCAGTGGGCCGCCGTGAAGCCCGCGGCGGGGCCGTCGTGAGGTGACGCCCGCGGCGGGCCGCCGCCGCGCCCGCGCCCCGCCCTCGCCCGCATGTCCGTCCGCCCTTGGTCCCCCTCTGGTCCCCCTCCCAGGAGTCCGTCCACCATGACCGTCCACTTCATCGGCGCGGGTCCCGGCGCCGCCGACCTGATCACCGTGCGCGGCGCCCGTACGCTCGCCTCCTGCGACGTCTGTCTCTACGCCGGCAGCCTGGTGCCGCGCGAGCTGCTCGCCGAATGCCCGCCCGGCGCCCGGCTCATCGACACCGCGCAGCTCGACCTCGACACCATCACCGCCGAAATGGTCCGCGCCCACCAGGAGGGCCACGACGTCGCCCGGCTGCACTCCGGCGACCCGTCCGTCTTCAGCGCGGTCGCCGAGCAGATGCGCCGGCTGGACGCGGCCGGAGTGCCGTACGAAGTGGTGCCGGGCGTCCCGGCGTTCGCCGCCGCAGCCGCCGCCCTCAAGCGCGAGCTGACCGTGCCCACGGTCGGCCAGACCGTCATCCTCACCCGCGTCGCCCAGCGCGCCACCCCCATGCCCGAGGGCGAGGACCTCGCCACCCTGGGGCGCAGCGGCGCGCTGCTGGTGCTGCACCTGGCCGCGATGTACGTCGACCGGGTCGTCGCCGAACTCCTGCCGCACTACGGCCCCGACTGCCCGGCCGCCGTCGTCGCCATGGCCTCCCGCCCCGACGAACTGGTGCTGCGCGGCACGCTGTCCGACATCGCCGGTCAGGTGAAGGCCGCGGGCGTGGTCCGTACGGCGGTCATCATGGTCGGCCGCACCCTGGGCGCCGAGCAGTTCCGCGACAGCCATCTGTACTCGGCGGACCGGGAGCGGCCGCACGGATCCTGCGGCACGGGCCCTGCGGCGTCTGACTGATCACATCACCGCATCGGGGTGAATGTCCGTTATCTGCTGTGCCGATGCCGGTAAGGACGGTGCACATCCACACGGGGACCGCGTCACCCAAGTCAAAGGAGTACGCCACGATGCGCACGAGACTGGCCGCCGGATCGGTTGCCGCCGCAGCCCTGCTGACCCTCTTCGGCGGCGATGTCGCCGGCGCCGACGACACGCACAACCGCCCGCAGGCCAAGGCCGCCGACCCCGTACCGGCGGGCGACCGCTCGCCGACGATGCACGAGAGCACCCCCACCCAGGACATCTCGCGGCGGCCCGAGGCCCGCGAGCAGCGCCCGGAGTACCGCGAGCAGCGCCCGGAGTGGCTGAACGACAGCCCGGTACGGCTGACCGCCTGCGCCCTGGGGACGGCCGTGAGCCGGCTGGCCGGGATCGACGACTCCTGTGTGCACGAGCGGCTGGGCATCCCCTACGAGAAGAGCCACGGGAGGAACTACGGCGGTAGCCACTGAGGAACTCCCCGGACGGCCGGTGAGGAGTGACGCCGGCGGCCGGTGAAGGCGGCAGGGAACGGCCGGTGAGGAGTGCGGGGAAGCCTCACCGGCTCGGAGCCTGACCTGGACGCGGGCCCTGGCCCGGCCCCCGTGGCTCCGCCCGTCCCACCACCATCCCCGCCCGGTCGATGCAGATGACATCGACCGCGACGGGCGCGCCGCGCAGCACGGCCAGCGCCTCGTCCCGCGCCGTCGCCGCCACCAGATCCCCCAGCGGAACGCCGGCCGCCGCGCACAACTGCAGCGCGGCCAGCCCCGTGTTGGCCTCGGCCACCGCCCCCGCGAGCGCCTCGTCCGCTCCGCCCCGCCGGGCCAGCTCGGCGAGGAACCCCTTGTCCACCTGGGACCGCGCCGAGTGCAGATCCAGATGCCCGGCCGCCAGTTTGGACAGCTTGGCGAACCCGCCGCAGATGGTGAGCCGGTCCACGGGATGGCGCCGCAGGTACTTCAGCACCGCCCCCGCGAAGTCGCCCATGTCCAGCAGCGCGTCCTCGGGCAGACGGTGCAGCGCGACGGCGACCTTCTCCGACGTCGACCCCGTACACCCGGCCACATGCGTCCGCCCCGCCGCACGCGCCACATCCACCCCACGCCGGATGGAATCGATCCACGCCGAGCAGGAGTACGGCACCACGATCCCGGTGGTCCCCAGGATCGACAGCCCGCCCAGGATGCCCAGCCGCGGGTTCCACGTACTGCGCGCGATCTCCTCCCCGTGATCGACGGAGATCTCCACCTCGACGTCCGCCGCCGCGCCCGCGCCCCCGTACCGGCGCGCCACCTCCGCCAGGTGCTCGCGCATCATCTGCCGCGGTACGGGATTGACCGCCGGCTCCCCGACGTCCAGGGGCAGCCCCGGCCGCGTCACCGTCCCGACGCCCGGACCGGCCGTGAAGCGCACCCCCGACCCGGCCGGCAACGCCCGCACCCTGGCCCGGATCAGCGCACCGTGCGTCACATCCGGGTCGTCCCCGGCGTCCTTCACCACCCCCGCCATGGCGCTGCCGGCACCGGCCGCCAGCTCCTCCACCGCCAGCGCGAAGGACGGCGTCTGCCCCTTCGGCAAGGTGATCGTCACCGGGTCCGGGAAATCGCCGCTCAGCAGCGCCGTGTACGCGGCCGTGCTCGCCGCCGTCGCACAGGCACCGGTCGTCCAGCCGTGCCGCAGCCCGGTGTGCGCGAGCTGGGCACTGCGCCCTCCCGCGGCCTTCCCCGTACCCTGCCCCGTACTCTTCGGTTGCTCTTCAGCCACGGAGGAACCCACATCCCATGAACGACGCAGCCCGCCCGGTGCACCACGTACTGATCCTCGGCGGCACCACGGAGGCCCGCCGCCTGGCCACGATGCTGGCACCGGAGCCGGCCCTGCGGGTGACGACCTCGCTCGCGGGCCGGGTCGCCGCGCCCCGGCTCCCCGCCGGGGACGTCCGCATCGGAGGGTTCGGCGGCTCCGAGGGCCTTGCCCGCTGGCTGCGCGAGCATGCGGTGGACGCGCTCATCGACGCCACCCATCCTTTCGCCAACACGATCAGTCACCACGCGGCCCTGGCCGCCCGCACCGCCCATGTTCCCCTGCTGGCCCTGCGCCGGCCCGGCTGGGTACCGGAACCCGGCGACACCTGGCACCAGGTCACCTCCCTGGCCGACGCGGCCGCCACCCTCCCCGCCCTCGGCACCCGCATCTTCCTCACCACGGGCCGCATGGGCCTGGCCCACTTCGCCCACCTCACCGACCACTGGTTCCTGGTCCGCTCCGTGGACCCGCCCGAGGCCCCGCACCCGCCCCGCATGGAGGTCCTGCTCGACCGCGGCCCCTTCACCCTGGACGGCGAACGGGCCCTGCTCCGCACCCACCGCATCGACGCCCTGGTGACGAAGGACAGCGGCGCAACGGCCACGTCCGCCAAGCTGACGGCCGCGCGGGAAGCGGGGATTCCGGTGGTGATCGTCCGCCGCCCCCCGACTCCCGAGGGAATTCCCGTGGCGCCGGACCCGGGAGAGGCGATTGCGTGGCTACGACAGCTGTTCACTTTCCAGGATTCCGGCACAGCAGACTGATTCCAGGGTTCCGGCACAGCAGACTGAAGCGATTCGCCTCCCGGACCCGCTCTTGCAATTCCGCACGCCGCTGAGCGGCTACCACTGCCCGTTCCTCCTCATTCTCATTCGACGCACAGCCCGCTGCTTCGCCCTCATCGTCTTCATCGTTCTCATCACCCACGAGGCACACCTTTGCGAAGCGTCGCGGCGAGCCGCCGGGCAAGATCAGGTGTACAACGCCCCAGTTCCACCAGCGGACGCGGATAATCCCCGGCCAGCGAGACGCCGTCGAGCGACAGCGACGGCAGCGTGATCCCCACTCCCTTCAGAGCCGTCCGCAGCTCGTCCCGCGCCTCCTCGGCGTCCTTGACCCGCTCGGCCGCCGGGCCACGACCACGCTCCAGATTTCCCATTCCTTCTCGTCTCCGTTCGAGTCCTGACTGGGCTGCCAATTTCCTTGTACGGCCCTAGAGTTGTGGCTCGGGAGCCACTCGCGAAAGGGAGTCGGCGTTGTCGCGAGAAAGGGCAACAGGGGGCTCGAAGATGGTCGAAAAGAATTCCGAGACCGAGGATTCCGCGCGCTGGGTCCTCGCCTGCGAACTCCGCCGGTTACGGGAGGCGTCCGGCAGATCGCTGGCCCAGCTGGCCGAGGAGACCAACTATGACCGCACATACCTCCACCGCCTGGAGACCGGCGAACGCCTCTCCAAACTGCCGGTCATGGAGGCGCTGGACCGGGTGTACGGCACAGGTGGGCTACTGGTGCGGCTGTGGAGGCTGGCGCGACTGGATGCGTTCAAGGACCAGTACAAGGCGTTCATGCGGTACGAGGCCAAGGCTGCGATCATCCACAAGTACTCGCTGATCGTCCCGGGCCTGTTGCAGACCGAGGACTTCGCAAGGATCGCGCTGTCGTTGGCGCCGACGCCCATAAGCCCTGACGAGCTGGAAGAGAACGTTGCCGCCCGCCTGGGCAGGCAGGATCTGCTGCACCGCAGCCCCTCGCCCAGCGTCCGGTTCATTCTCGATGAGGCGGTTCTGCGGCGTCCGGTGCAGGACCCCTTGGTCTGGCATGACCAGTTGGCACACATCACAGAGGTCACCCAAGCCTCAAACATCACGATCCAGGTGCTTCCCTTCGCCGCTGGGGTACAAGGCTTGTCGGGCGGTCCGCTCGCGCTCCTGTGGACGCCGGATGACAGGGCTGTTGCCTACTTGGAAGGCAACAGGACGGGCGAATTGATCGAGGAGCCGGAAGAAGTCCAGCGTTACCGACTGGCTTACGATCGCCTGCGAGATGCGGCGCTGTCGCCCCGTGACTCACTGGCGTTCATCCAACAGTTGGTGGAGGAGAGCAGGCCATGAAGACGATGCCCAACTTGGCTGGTGCGGTATGGCGCAAGAGCAGCTACAGCGACGGCGGAGATGACAACTGCATCGAGATCGCCGAGGGTGTTGCCGCCACCATTCCCGTCCGCGACAGCAAGAACCCCGCTGGCCCGGCTCTCCTCTTCCCGCCCGACGCCTGGTCGGCGTTCATACGCACCGTGAAGACCGGCCGTCTCGGACCGACCTCGAACTAGAGACACAGGTTGGCTGAATCGCGCGCCATTGCGGCAAGGGCTCTCCCGAAGCCATCACGTAGGGTGACAGGTCGTCCAGCCCCGGGGGGAGTTCGCTGGTGTGTGCCCTCCCCGGCGCCGGGCTCCGAAGGCCGAACAAAACGGGGAATCGGGGGAATCATGTCGACCACCAATGTCGACCCGGCTGCGTTGCGCGCGGCAGCCGTCCATGGCGAAGAGAGCCCAGCGGGGGGAGCAGCTTGGGGTGGGTGCAGACCATGTCTGGGTAGGCGCGGCGGATAGTGATCCGGTCACTCATGCCCCAACTGATTGGGAACTTCTCCCCGGTGCCCCTATTGCACGTTTCAGGGATCAGGAGGGGCGATGAGCGTGGTTGGAAGGCGAAGGTTTTCCGCGCTCGCCATCAGTGCGGTGCTTGTATCCGGCTGCCTTGGTGGCTGCTCCGTGTTGCGGAGTGATCCCGAGCCAACTATGAATGTGAATCAGGCTGTAAAGCGGATCGACGCTGTTCTGGATGGCACTTTCAAGAGCATACGTCCCCGAATTAAATGGCGTGATGGTCCCGCTGAGGCGAGGGTGCGCAAGAATTCGTTCACTAACACGGATAATGGGGAAGTGAGCGTTGGCAGGACTCGATATGTGCGTACCAAGGTGTCGAAGGCGAAGCTTACAGAACTGATGGAGACGGTTCGCAGCGAATGGACGACGTCGGGGTACGAGATTGGCGAAGTGCATTCGCAAGAGCCTACATTTTCTGGCACTGCGCCAGACGGCTGCATTATTAGATTCGGAGTGACCGGATTCGGTAGTGTTAAATTCTCGGTCAGTGTTGGTGCCGTATCGCCTGGGACTGGTGGACCGGTCAAAGGGGAAGAAGGCGGCAAATTCCCCAAGGCGCCCAATGGCGGCCCGGACTATACGCCGGACGTGCGTGACCCCTACTGGTCCAAGTGAGGTGGCGTGGCCCCTGCCCATCACAAGGGACCACGCCCTCATGCGGCCGCCTTACTTCTCCGGCTGCTCCGGATAGCGCCGAGGCATCCACGCGACCTCGGTGTCGTCGTCGCGTCGTACGACCTGAAAAGGTTATCCCCCAAGGGAGGTGATGAAGTCGATGAGGCGATGGAAATTCGCCCGGGTGGTCGCTGGTGTGATGCTTGTATCCGGCTGTCTTGGTGGCTGTTCGGTCTTCCGAGGGGATGACCCCGAGCGAGCCAACGTGAAACAGGCCGTCAAGCAGATCGACTCTGTTTTGGACGACACCTTCAAGGCGATACGCCCCAGGATCAAATGGCGCGAGGGTCCTGCCCACGTATCGGAGCGCAGGAATTCGTTCACGAATACGGCGAATGGTGAAGTTGGTGTTAGTCGGAAACGTTACGTACGCACCAAGGTGTCAAAGGCGAAACTTACCGAGCTGATCAAGGATATCTATGCTCAGTGGCGGGCGGCTGGGTATGAGATCGGTGAAATGATTCCCCAAGGGCCGTCGTTTTCCGCTACAGCCGCGGACGGTTGCGTTATTAATTTCCGCGTGGGTGGCTACGGCAACATTTCCATCAGTGCCAGCATTGACGTTCCATCCGACGCGGTCAGCGGTGACATTCGGGGAGAAGAAGGCGACAAATTCCCCAAGGCGCCCGATGGCGGACCGGACTATGCGCCGGACGTGCGTGACCCGTACTGGTCCAAGTGAGGTGGCGTGGCCCCTGCCCATTACAGGGGTCACGCCCTCAATGCGGCCGCCCTACTTTTCCGGCTGCTCCGGATAGCGCCGCGGCGTCCACACGACCTCGGTGTCGTCGTCGCGTCGTACGACCTGTGTCTGCGACGAGCCCACGAGGAGCAGGGTGCGCATGTCGACCTGGTTCGGGTCCAGGTCGGTCAGGGCGACGGTGCGGACCGATTCCTCGGGGCCGCCGATGTCGCGGGCGAGGATGACCGGGGTGTCCGGGGCGCGGTGCTCCAGCAGGAGTTCGCGGGCCTTGGCGACCTGCCAGGTGCGGGTGCGGGAGCCGGGGTTGTAGAGGGCCAGGGCCAGGTCGGCGCTCGCGGCGGCGCGGAGGCGGGCGGCGATGACCTCCCACGGCTTGAGGCGGTCGGAGAGGGAGATGACCGCGTAGTCGTGGCCGAGCGGGGCGCCGGCGCGGGCGGCGGCCGCGTTGGCGGCGGTGACGCCGGGCAGGACGCGGACGGGGACGGAGCGGTACGGCTCCTGGGAGGCGACTTCGAGGACCGCGGTGGCCATCGCGAAGATGCCCGGGTCGCCGCCGGAGACCACGGCCACCCGCCGGCCGCGGCGGGCCAGATCGAGGGCGAGTTCGGCACGTTCGGACTCGACCTTGTTGTCGGAGCCGTGGCGGCGCTGGCCGGGGCGGACCGGCACCCGGTCCAGGTACGTGGTGTAGCCGACGAGGTCCTCGGCGGCGGCGAGCGCGCCACGGGACTCCGGGGTGAGCCACAGGGGGCCCGCGGGGCCGGTGCCCACGACCACGACCTCGCCCTGTCCGGACGAGGGGGCGGCGGGCGGCGGCGGACCGGCGATGCGGCTGGGGACGACCGAGACGGAGAAGTAGGGGACGGTGTCGGAGTCGATTTCGGCCAGTCTGTCCGTGCGTTCGCCGGGCATGGTGGCGCGTTCGACGTAGTGCGCCTCGGGGAGGCGGCCGGAGCGTTCCATGGCGCGGCGGACTGTGGGGAAGGTGCGCCCGAGCTTCATGACGACGGCCGTGTCGGTGGCGGCGAGACGGGCCGTCAGCTCCTCCTCGGGGAGCGTGCCGGGGAGGATGGTGAGGACCTCGTCGGCCTCGGCGAGCGGCCTGCCCAGACGGGCCGCGGCGGCGCTGATCGAGGTGACGCCGGGGATGACCTCGGTCGGGTACCGGTGGGCCAGCCGCTTGTGCATGTGCTGGTAGGAGCCGTAGAAGAGCGGGTCGCCCTCGGAGATGACGGCGACCGTGCGGCCGGCATCGAGGTGCGCGGCGAGGCGGGCCGCGGCGGCCTCGTAGAACTCGTCCAGCGCACCGCGGTAACCGCCCGGGTGGTCGGTCGACTCGGTGGTGACCGGGTAGATCAGCGCTTCTTCGATGTGGTCGGCGCGGAGATGCCCGGCGGCTATGGAGCGCGCGATCGAGCGTCCGTGCCGGGCGCTGTGGTACGCGATGACATCGGCCTCGGCGATGACTTCGGCGGCCCGGATCGTCATGAGGGACGGATCGCCGGGGCCGAGGCCCACACCGTATAGGCGGCCGGGGGCGGTCGCCCCTGGGGCGCCGCGGTCGGTGGCCCGCTGGTGGTTTCCCGCGCCGGGCGCCGACTGCTGCTCTTCGGCGCCGGTTTCCTGCTGCTCGCTCACGCTTACTCTTCCTCGCTCGCCAGGGCGTTGATCGCGGCCGCGGCCATGGCGCTGCCGCCCCGGCGTCCGCGCACCACGATGTGGTCCAGCTTCGACGGGTGCGCGATCAGCGCGTCCTTGGACTCCGCCGCGCCGATGAAGCCGACGGGTATGCCGAGCACCGCGGCCGGCCGCGGGGCACCCTCCTCGATCATTTCGAGCAGGCGGAAGAGCGCGGTGGGCGCGTTGCCGACCGCCACCACGGCGCCTTCCATACGGTCCCGCCACAGCTCCAGGGCGGCGGCGCTGCGGGTGGTCCCCATCCGGGCGGCCAGCTCCGGCACCGACGGGTCGGCGAGCGTGCACAGCACCTCGTTGTCGGCCGGCAGCCGCTTACGGGTGACGCCGCTGGCGACCATGTTGGCGTCGCAGAGGATCGGTGCGCCGGCGCGCAGCGCCTTGCGGGCGTTGGCCACCACATCGGGGGTGAAGGCCAGATCGCGTACGAGGTCGACCATGCCGCAGGCGTGGATCATCCGGACCGCGACCCGGCTGACGTCGGCGGGCAGCCCGGCGAGATCCGCCTCGGCGCGGATGGTGGCGAAGGACTGGCGGTAGATCGCCGCACCGTCCTTCTCGTAGTCGAACGCGGTCACTGTGGCCTCGGGGGTGTCGGGGACGGACTGAGGTGGCTGGTCGGGCTGATCGGGCTGGTCGGGCTGGTCGAACTGAGGGGGCCGGTCGGGCCGGTCGGGCTGGTCGGTCTGGTTCATGGGGAGACGGGGAGGTGGGGAGAGGGGGACGCGGGGTTCACGATGTCGCGGGGTGTGCCGGTGCCGGTGCCGGTGCCGGTGCCGTGGGGTGGGCCTCGGGCCGTACCACCGATATCCGGTAGCCGCCCGCTGACGCCAGGACGTCGATCCAGCTGCCGCGGGGGTGGCCGCAGCGGCGCTCACAGCCCGACCAGTGGACGGGGAGCGTGAGATCCCCCACGGACGGCTTGTGAACGGACCGGTCCGCGGGGTTGTGTGCGGCGGGCGGGGCGCTGGGTACGGCGGCCCCCGCCGCGATCGCCGCCGCGGCGTCGGCCCGTACGTCGGTGCGGGACTTGGCGCAGCCGGGGCGGCCGGTACAGGCGCTGACGTGGCGCCAGGGGGAGTTCGGGTCGGTGATCAGGCCGGCGGCGGACAGCTCGCGCAGCCTGGCGGCGGCCGTGCCGGCGGCCAGGCCAGGGAGGACGACGCCCCGCCAGGGCGTGAGACGCAGCGCGCCGGACCCGTCATCGGCGGCGACGGCGGTCACCAGGCGCCACTGGGCCACCGACAGCCTTCCCAGCGGCACCAGGACCGAGAGGGCGCAGCTGCCGTCGGGGCCCTCGACGATGCCGGGGGCGGAGGAGTCCGCGTACACCGCCTCGGCCGTGCGCGCCGCCACGGTGTCCGTGGCCTGTGCCGTACCGTCCGCCCGCTCCGCCGCGGTGTCCGTGGCCTGTGCCGTGCCGTGCGCCCGCTCCGCCGCGACGCCCGCCGCCCGCAGCCCGTCCGCCACGGACGCGGCCGTCAGCCCGTGCCCGCCGGGGAGTTCGCGGACCCGCCAGGCGCCGCTGCCGCTCGCCTCGGCGGCGGTCAGGAAGGCCTCGGCGGCGGCGAGCGCGGCGCGGGGCACGTCCGGGCCGGCGATCCGCAGCGCCGCAGGATCGTCACCGACCCGCAGCAGCGCGGTGCCACCGGGCCGCCCGCCCGCGCCGTGCGATTCTGCGACCAAGGTCACATCCCCGCCCAGCGCCGCCACATCGCCCCGTCCGTCGTCCAGGACGAAGAGAAAACGGCCAGAGAGCGCGGTCGCGGACTCGCTCGCGCAGAGCGCCGCATCCAGGCGCCGGGCCCACAACCGCACGTCAGCGGGGGTGTGTCGGTCCAGCCCCGCCAAGGGGGAGGCGAGGATGTTGCGGATCCGTTCGTGGCGTTCGGAGGGCAGCAGACCGGCGTCGCGCAGCAGGCCGGCGAGGGGGCCGCCGCAGCCGTCGGGCAGCCCGCGGAGTTCCACGTTCCCCCGGGACGTCAGGGAGAGGTGGCCGTCGCCGAGCCGTTCCGCGGCATCGGCCAGCGCCGTGGCCTGACGGGCCGTCAAATCTCCGGCGGGCAGGCGCACTCGGGCGAGATGCCCGTCGGCGGCCGAGTGCAGCCGCAGCGCTCCCGGGCAGGCGTCACCGCGATCCCGTACGGGCGGTTCGGCCCCGGGGGGCCGTATCGAGGGGGAGGGCGGCATGGCGGCGAGCATACCCACGACGATGCGCGACCGATCCGGGGCGGATCCGGCCACGGACCCGACCGGATCCCGCCATGGACCCCCGGCGGATCCGGTCACGGGGCGCCGCCAGACCGGGCCGTGGCCCCGGCCCCGAACCGGATCTGGAGGCGCCGGCCCGCGCCCCGGCGGGGCAGGCCCCCAGGCCCGCTTACCTTGCCCGTCCGCAGCCCTTACTATGCAGGTCGGTGGGTCGGCTGGCCCGCCGGACGCCAGCGACGGCGCCGGGCCTACGGCCCAAGGGAGGAAGCCCGGTGAGAGTCCGGTGCGGTCCCGCCACTGTGAACCCGGCCCGTGCCGGGTGAGCCAGGAACTCCCGCCGTCCATACGACCACCCGGGGCGCGGACACCCCGAGGAAGGCCTGCGCTCGCATGCTTCTGCTGCTGTCGACCTCCGACACCGACCTGCTCAGCGCCCGCGCGGCCACGGGCCCGGTGCCGTACCGACTCGCCAACCCCGCCCGCCTCGACGTGGCCGAACTGCCCGCCCTGCTGGAGGGCACCGACCTGGTCGTCGTACGCCTCCTCGGCGGCATCCGCGCCTGGCAGGAGGGGCTGGATCTGCTGCTCGCCGAGGACCAGCACCGGCCGGTCATCGTGCTCACCGGTGAACAGGCCCCCGACGCCCAGCTCATGGAGCAGTCCACCGTCCCCGTCGGCATCGCGGCCGAGGCGCACGCCTACCTCGCGCACGGCGGCCCCGCCAACCTCGGCCAGCTCGCCGGCTTCCTCTCCGACACCGTCCTGCTGACCGGCCACGGCTTCGAGCCGCCGGCGCCCGCGCCCGCCTGGGGCCCCCTCGACTGGGAGGGCCGCAACGAGAGCGGCCCGCTGGTCGCCGTGCTCTACTACCGCGCCCACCACATGAGCGGCAACACCGCCTTCGTACGGACCCTGTGCGAGCAGATCGAGGAGGCGGGCGGCCGCGCCCGCCCGCTCTTCGTCGCCTCGCTGCGCGCGCCCGAGCCGGAGCTGATCGACGCCCTCCGCCCGGCCGACGCGATCGTCACCACCGTCCTGGCCGCCGGCGGCACCAAGCCCGCCGAAGCCTCCGCCGGCGGCGATGACGAGTCCTGGGACGCGGGCGCGCTGGCCGCGCTCGACGTGCCGATCCTCCAGGCCCTGTGCCTGACCGGGCCGCGCAGCGCCTGGGAGGAGAACGACGAGGGGCTCTCGCCGCTGGACGCGGCCAGCCAGATCGCCGTCCCCGAGTTCGACGGGCGCCTGATCACCGTCCCGTTCTCCTTCAAGGAGGTCGACGAGGACGGCCTTCCGGTGTACGTCGCCGACCCCGAGCGCGCCGCCCGGGTCGCCGGTATCGCCGTACGCCACGCCCGGCTGCGCCACATCCCGGCGGGCGAGAAGCGCCTGGCGCTGGTGCTCTCCGCCTACCCGACCAAGCACTCCCGCATCGGCAACGCGGTCGGCCTGGACACCCCGGCCAGCGCCGTCGCCCTGCTGCGCCGCCTCCGGGCGGACGGCTACGACTTCGGCGACCAGGCCGTCGAGCCCGTACCCGGACTGGAATCCGGCGACGGCGACGAGCTGATCTACGCCCTCATCGAGGCCGGCGGCCACGACCAGGAGTGGCTCACCGAGGAGCAGCTGGCCCGCAACCCGGTCCGGATCCCGGCCGCGGACTACCGCCGCTGGTACGCCACCCTGCCGCAGGAGCTGCGCGACGCGGTCGAGGAGCACTGGGGGCCGCCGCCCGGCGAGATGTTCGTCGACCGCAGCCGGAACCCCGAAGGCGACATCGTCCTCGCCGCCCTGCGCCGCGGCAATCTGCTCGTCCTCATCCAGCCGCCGCGCGGCTTCGGCGAGAACCCGATCGCGATCTACCACGACCCCGATCTGCCCCCCTCGCACCACTACTTGGCGGCCTACCGCTGGATCGCGGCCCCGCAGGAGGACGGCGGTTTTGGCGCGGACGCCATGGTCCACCTCGGCAAGCACGGCAACCTGGAGTGGCTGCCCGGCAAGAACGCGGGCCTGTCCGCCGCCTGCGGCCCGGACGCCGCGCTCGGCGACCTCCCGCTCGTCTACCCCTTCCTCGTCAACGACCCCGGCGAGGGCACCCAGGCCAAGCGCCGGGTGCACGCCACCCTCGTCGACCACCTCGTCCCGCCGATGGCCCGTGCCGAGTCGTACGGCGACATCGCGCGCCTGGAGCAGCTGCTCGACGAGTACGCGGCGATCTCCTCCATGGACCCGGCCAAGCTGCCCGCGATCCGCGCCCAGATCTGGACGCTGATCCAGGCCGCCAAGCTCGACCACGACCTGGGCATGGAGGAACGCCCCGACGACGAGGGCTTCGACGACTTCCTGCTGCATGTCGACGGCTGGCTGTGCGAGGTCAAGGACGCCCAGATCCGCGACGGTCTGCACGTCCTGGGCGGCGCGCCCACCGGCGAGGCCCGCGTCAATCTCGTGCTCGCCATCCTGCGGGCCCGGCAGATCTGGGGCGGCACACAGGCCCTCCCCGGTCTGCGGGAGGCGCTCGGACTCGACGAGTCCGCCGCGACCCGTACCACCGCCGATGAGGCCGAGGACACGGCCCGCGCCCTGGTCCAGGCGATGGAGGACGCGGGCTGGGACCCCGAGGCGGTGGCCCGTGTCGCCGACGGCCACCCGGACGCGGTCGCCCGCATCCTCGACTTCGCCGCCCGCCAGGTCGTGCCGCGCCTCGCCGCCACCACGGACGAGATCGACCACGCCGTCCACGCGCTCAACGGCGGCTTCGTCCCGGCCGGGCCCTCCGGCTCCCCGCTGCGCGGCCTGGTCAACGTCCTGCCGACGGGCCGCAACTTCTACTCCGTCGACCCCAAGGCCGTCCCCTCCCGGCTCGCCTGGGAGACCGGCCAGGCACTCGCCGACTCCCTCCTGGAGCGCTACCGCACTGACAACGGCGACTGGCCGCAGTCCGTCGGCCTCTCGCTGTGGGGCACGAGCGCGATGCGGACGAGCGGCGACGACGTGGCCGAGGCCCTCGCCCTGCTGGGCGTCCGCCCCGTCTGGGACGACGCCTCGCGCCGTGTGACGGGCCTGGAGCCGATCCCGCTCGCCGAGCTGGGCCGGCCCCGCATCGATGTCACCCTCCGCATCTCGGGCTTCTTCCGCGACGCGTTCCCGCACGTCATCGGCCTCCTGGACGATGCCGTACGGCTGGCCGCCGGCCTGGACGAGCCGGCTTCCGACAATTTCGTACGGGCCCACGCCCAGGCGGACCTCGCCGAGCACGGCGACGAACGCCGCGCCACCACCCGGATCTTCGGCTCCCGCCCGGGGACCTACGGCGCCGGCCTGCTCCAGCTGATCGACTCCCGCGACTGGCGCACCGACGCCGACCTCGCCGAGGTCTACACCGTCTGGGGCGGCTACGCCTACGGCCGCGGCCTCGAAGGCCGCCCGGCCCGCACCGAGATGGAGACCGCCTACAAGCGCATCGCGGTCGCCGCCAAGAACACCGACACCCGTGAGCACGACATCGCGGACTCCGACGACTACTTCCAGTACCACGGCGGCATGGTCGCCACCGTCAAGGCGCTCAAGGGCAAGGCCCCCGAGGCCTACATCGGCGACTCCACCCGCCCCGAGACGGTCCGCACCCGCACCCTCGTCGAGGAGACCTCCCGGGTCTTCCGCGCCCGGGTGGTCAACCCCCGCTGGATCGAGGCGATGCGCCGCCACGGCTACAAGGGCGCCTTCGAACTCGCCGCCACCGTGGACTACTTGTTCGGCTACGACGCCACCACCGGTGTGGTCGCCGACTGGATGTACGACAAGCTCGCCCAGACCTACGTCCTGGACCCCGAGAACCGCGCGTTCCTCCAGGAGGCCAACCCCTGGGCCCTGCACGGCATCGCCGAACGCCTTCTGGAGGCCGAATCCCGCGGTATGTGGGAGAAGCCGGACGCCGAGACGCTGGCGGCCCTGCGCGAGGCCTTCCTGGAGACGGAAGGGGAGCTGGAGGGCGAGGACTGAGGCGGCGGCGGGGGCGGACCGGGCCCGTGCGCGGCCGCCCCCGGGGGACGTCAGGCGGACTTCGCGGTGATGTCCCCGTTGCTGGTGATCAGGTCCAGCCGGTAGCGGCCCGCCGGGTCGGTGGCCACGCCGATGTCCTTGGTGCCGCTGCTGGTCTCCGCGGATATTCGGTAGGGGCCCTTCGGCACCTTCACCGTGACGGAGCCGTTGGACGTCTTCGCCCGGACGTTCTGCGCGTTGGCAGGGGTGAGGTCGATGTCCCCGTTGGAGGTCTCCGCGCCGATGTGCTTGCCCGACAGGCCGCGTCCGGTGATCCGGCCATTGCTGGTCCGTACGTCGACCGCACCGCTGACGCCGTCCAGCTCGATGGCTCCTGAGCTGGTGGTCACGTCCACCGCGCCGACCTTGGTCAGGCTCACCGCGCCGTTCGAGGTCTCCCCGCTCACCGGGAGGCCCGCCGGCACCTCGACGGTGTAGTCCACCGAGCAGTCGTTGCCGCAGTCGCCGAGCACCAGCACACCGTGCTCGACGCGATGCGTCGCTTCCTCCGGCCGGTCGCCCTGGTACGTGACCGAGCGGTGGACCGACACCCTGCCGCCGCTCTTGCCGCCGCGCACCGTGACCCCGCCGGAGTCGCCGTCGAGCCGTATGGCCGTGATCTTCTTCGACACCACGGCGTCGTCCTCGAAGGTCTCGCCGGGCAGCAGTCCGCAGGCGCTGATGCCCCATGCCCCGACGCAGGCCGCCGCAACGGCCCCGATGATGCGGACGCGCTTGCCCATGAAGTCCCCCGGTGTGCTGGAAATTTGCTGAGATCGGTGGCCCTCTCCCCGCTCTGCGGCCACGTACGTCAGGCTACGGCGGCCGTCGCGGCGGCGACCATGCGGTAAACCCCACACTTGGGGTGCGGTAAGCCCCAGGTGCGGTCCGTGGTGGGCGGTGCGACGATTCTGTTGGGGGCAGGTCCTTGCTGCGTAGGGACGTATGAGGAGGCTTCCGGTGACGACGAAGACATGGAACGCCGAGATCACCATCACCGAGTCCGGCAGCGAGGTCAGAGCCGAGGCCAGGCTGCGCGGCAAGGAGGGCGGGCAGATGGTCGGCCAGGGGACGGCTCGCTGCAACCCCGCCGACCAGAACGTCCCGGCCATCGGGGACGAGTTGGCGGTGGCCCGCTCGATGTCGGACCTCAGCCATCAGCTGCTGCAGCGGGCCGCACACGACATCGAGGTGCACACCTCCAAGCCGGTGGAGCGCCTGAGGGCCTGACGCGCGGTGGCCGCGCCCTGCGTCCGTACGGCATGACCTGCGGTACGGACGCCGGGCGGGCCTGCGCCGGTCGCTGTGCGCCGCCTGAGCCGCAGGTCAGAGCCCGCGCGCCGGAAATCCTGGGCGCTCTGTCCCCAAATCCTGGACGCTCTGTCCCCACGGACTCGGACGGTCGGGCCGTCAGCCGCGCGGGAGCGGGTTCGCCGGTGGTGGCGGAGTGGGCAGCTCGGATAACACGATGGCGCTCGACGGCACGGCCCTGCGCAGTTCGAGCAGCTGGGACAGCGCGTCGTACAGGTCGTCCTCGCTCATATAGGCCTCGCGCGCCAGCGCCAGGTTCGCCCGTACCTCCACTTCCTGCCAGGCGTACCGCCTGCGCAGATTGGCCAGCTGCCGGGCCTCGGCGCGCAGGAACGCGGCCCCCGCCGAGAAGCCGGCGGCCAGCAGCGCCAGAACGGCGGCCGGAACCCGCGCGTCCGACGAGGCGAGTCCCGCGGCGCCGGAGACCGCGGCGAGCACGGCCGCCGGGAAGCCGAGGACCAGATGAGTGGCGTTCCAGAGCTTGCCCCGGCGCTGTGCCCGCTGCGCGCCGACCCTGGCCTCGGTGGCGATCTTCTCCACCTCGGCGGCCAGATGCCGCATCTGCGTCAGGTCGCCGACGCGGTCCACGTCGGTCCTGCGGTCCACGTCGGCCCTGCGGTCCTGCCCGGTCATGTAGTCCCCCCAGTATCCGGCGACACCCCGCAGGACAGAGAAGTACCACTCAACTCGGCTGTGGAGAAGCCGGTTTGGCCGAAGGCCGCACCCTGCGGGAGGCTGCCGGACGGCCTACCCGCCGGACTTCGCCGCGAAGTCCGGCCCGATCGTCAGCGTCACCGCACCCGGCGCCGCGTCGGCCGACTCGGCCGTCCTGATGCCGGGGAGGCGGGCGGCGAGCACCTCGCTCTGGGCCTTGAGCGCGGCGGGGTGGGTGAGGGTGGTCCTGTCGGTCGCCGGCGCGTTGCCCGTGGCGATGACCGTGAAGCCGAGCTTCCGCAGCTGTTCGGCGGCGGAGGCGGCCTGCCCGGGGACGCCGGTGCCGTTGAGGACGCGCACCTGGACGGAGTGTGCGGTGATGGGGTTCTTGGCGGCCTCGGCGAGCCTCTTCTTTCCGGCGGCGCCGATCTCGCGGTCATGTGCGAGGTCGCTGAAGAGCCGGGCGGCCTGCGGATACTGCCAGACCACATTGGCCTTGTCGGTGGGGACGTCGGCCTCGCGGTAGTAGTTGGGCACGGTCAGGAAGGTGAGGCGGTCGCTGGGGATGTCCTTGACCGTCGAGGCGAGGTCGGTCAGCGCGTCGATGCTGTCCAGATCCCTGTCGGTGGTCACGGACTTGGTCGCGGAGTCGAGGAAGTCGTAGAGAGCCCCGGGGCTGGTCAGCTTCTCCTGCGCCTTTTCGCCCAGCGCCTTCATGAACTCCTGCTGCCGGCCGATGCGGCCCAGGTCGGAGCCGTCACCGACGCTGTAGCGGGTACGCACGTACCCGAGCGCCTTCTCGTCTCGTACGGTCTGGCAGCCCGCCTCCAGGTCGAGGTGGGCCTTCTTGTCGTGGATGGCGTGCTTGGGACAGACCTCGATGCCGTCCAGGGCGTTGACCATGCCCTTGAAGCCCTGGAAGTCGATCGAGGCGAAGTTGTCGATGCGCAGTCCGGTGTTCTGCTCGACGGTCTTGATGGTGCAGGCGGCGGCCTTGGTGATCTCACCGGTGTCCCCGCCGATCGAGAACGCCTCGTTGATCTTGAAGTGGTGCGGGGACGACTTCGTGCCGTTGCCGCGGGTGCAGGCGGGGATCTGCACCCAGGAATCACGGGGGAAGGACAGCGCGGTGGCCCACTCGTGGTTGGCGGAGATGTGCAGCACCATCAGCGTGTCCGACTGCATGGTGGTCAGGTCCCTGCCGTACTTGGCGTTGGCGCCGGCGCGGCTGTCGGAGCCGACGAGCAGGATGTTCTTGGAGCCGGGGCTGAGGTTGGTCGGCCGCTTGCCGTCGATGCTGATGTCTGCGCCGCGGATGTTGCCGTCCAGCTGGATGTAGGCCCAGACGCCGACACCCGCCGCGCCGAGCAGCAGAACGCCGAGTGCGCCGCCGGTCCAGGCGACGATGCGCCCGCGGCGGGTCATGCGTACCCCACCGGCGCGGCGTGTCCGCCGGGTCTCCTGGGTGCTGCGGTCCGCATCGGCCGACTGCTTACGGCGGGATCCGGCACCGGACGCCCGTGAACCGTCGCGGACCGCCCGGGAGCCGTCGCGGGCCGCCCGGGAGTCGTCGTCGGCGGCACGGGAGGCAGTGCTGCCGGTACGGGACGAGCCGGGTGCGCCGCCGCCCCGCCGGGCCGTCCGCTGGTGCGTCTGCCTGTCATGCACGCCGATGGCCCTTCTGATCCTTCTCTTGCTGATGGTGCGAGTGATGCGAATCTTGCTGATGGTGCGAACGATGCGAGTCGTGCTGTGCGGGGGAGGGCACGGTTTCACGTGAAACAGCGCCGGGGAGCGCCCTCAGCGGTGACCGGTGGAAGCGACGGGTCAGATGCCGGTGCTGGGCAGCAGCCGGATGGACTCGGGGTCGTAGCGATACCACTGCGGACCCGTACCGCCGGGCAGGGTGCGCAGGCGGCACCACAGCTCGCCCGCGTCGTCCGTCCACCAGGCGCTGATCCGGCCCAATTCCCAGCCGCCGTCCGGGTATTGGACCTCCACGGGCTGGTAGACCCATCGCACCTCCGCCTCTGGAGGCGGGCAGTCCCAGCTCAGGAGTCCGCACCTCGTCGCCATCTCCCCCTCCGGAAACGCCTGTTGACGCATATGTCCGCGCAACTCTACCGGGAGTTCTACAGGGTCGTAGAAGTTCCCGATCGTGCCGCCGGCCGCAGCGGTCCGCGGTGCGTGTCCCCGGGAGGGCCGGAGATCAGTGTGCCGCTAGAGCGGGCTCGCCGCCCCGGGAACGGCGAACCGGGCGCAGTCCGGGCCGGTGCGCCACTGATCGCCGGGCGCGCCCTGGCGAGCGGACCGGCCGGCGGTCACAGCGGCGTAGCCGCCTTGAGGACGAGGAACAGCGCCACCGCCGCATTGAGCGCGGAGAGCGCGGAGGCGGCCGTGCCCGCGGCGGCGATCAGCGCCGCCAGGCCCGCCGGGGTCAGCGCCGGCGGCCACCGCCTGGCGGGCGGTACGGGCGCGAGCAGCGCCGCCACCCGGCGCGGCACCGGACCGGGCAGTGCGAAGTGCGCCAGCTCCGGAGCGGGCGCGGGCCGCGAGATCAGCGCGGCCTTGCCCACGGCGCGCGCGGTCAGCCGCCGGTCGCCGACCACCCGCGCCGCCTCCTCGTCCGCCCAGCGCTCGGTGGCGAAGGAGACCGCGGAACGCAGCGGCAGCAGCAGCGGGTTGGCACAGCCGGCCAGCCGTACGGCGAGCAGATAGCGGTGGTGGCGGCAGCGCAGATGCGCGCGTTCATGGGCGAACAGGGCGCGCCGCTCGTCGCCGTCCAGGCTCCGCAGCATGCCGCGGGAGACCGCGATCCGGCCGGGCCGGGCGGGGCGGCCGGGCCGGGCCGGGGTGCCGGGCACGGCGTAGGCGTACGGATCGTCGTCCGGCAGCACCGCGGGGTCGGCGCCGGCCGGCAGCACGTCCAGCGCGCGGTGGGTACGGGCCCGGATCCTGCGGTGCCGGCGCAGCGCGGCGCCGCACGCGGTGAGCGCGGCGGCCAGCAGGGGGATCGCGGCGGCACCGGCGACCTCGGCATAGGGGACCGCGGCCCGCACCTCGGGGTCCGACCAGCCGTCGGGCAGCGGATTGCCGGGCAGCTGTGCGGTGCCGACGACCATCAGCAGTGCCAGGCACAGCGTGCTGCACAGGCCCAGGACGGTGGCGAGCAGCGTCAGCAGGCGGGTGGTGGCGCGCGGGTGCAGGTGCTGCTCCGCGAGGCGGGCGATCGGCAGCGCGGTGAGCGGCAGGACGAGCGGCAGGAACACGAAGACGCCCACCGGTCAGCCTCCGCGCGCTTCGTCCGAGGGGTGGTGCCGGCCGGGGCCCGCGGGAGACTCCGCGGCCGTGGCGCGGTCGAGGAGGGTGCGCAGCAGCTGCTCGTCGTGCGCCGAGAGCGCGGAGACGAAGCTGGTCAGTACGGCGTCCCGGTCCGGTTCGCCGTCCAGGACGCGGCGCATCCGCAGCGCGGCGAGCCCGGCCTCGTCGGCGGCCGGGGTCCACAGGTAGGCACGGCCGGCCCGCTCGCGGGTGACGGCCCCCTTGGCGTGCAGCCGGGACAGGATCGTCATCACGGTCGTGTACGCGAGGTCGCCGCCGAGTCGTTCCTGCACCCAGGCGGCGGTGGCCGGTCCCGGCGCGTGGTGCAGAGCGGCCAGCACCTGGGCCTCCAGCTCGCCCTGCCCGCGCCGTCGGGCACCTCCAGCGCCCGGCGCCTTCCCGAAGGGCTTGCCGCCCATGCCGTCGCCTCCCATCACGCCGGGGTGTCCCGCCCGCCGGGACATCGGGGCATTTTACTGAGCGACCGGTCGCCGAGTGGCCGGATCCGGATGGTCGGACGGCGGTCTGTCGCCAGGCGCCGCGGGCCGGGCCCACAAACTTCTACACTTCTGTAGATTTTGTCCTGACCCCGGAACGCAGGCAACACCTGGAGGAAGCCATGGGAGTCTCGCTGGCCAAGGGCGGCAACGTCTCTCTGTCGAAGGAAGCGCCCGGACTGACCGCCGTCACGGTCGGCCTCGGCTGGGACGTGCGGACGACGACCGGCGCCGACTACGACCTCGATGCCAGCGCGCTGCTGTGCACCGAGGCGGGCAAGGTCGTCTCGGACGCGCACTTCGTCTTCTACAACAACCTCACCAGCCCCGACGGCTCGGTGGAGCACACCGGCGACAACCTGACGGGCGAGGGCGAGGGGGACGACGAGTCCATCAAGGTCTCGCTGTCGGGCGTGCCCGCCGAGATCGCGAAGATCGTCTTCCCGGTCTCGATCCACGAGGCGGACGCCCGGGGGCAGAGTTTCGGCCAGGTCCGCAATGCGTTCATCCGCGTCGTCAACCAGGCGGACGGGGCCGAGCTGGCCCGCTACGACCTGAGCGAGGACGCCTCGACCGAGACCGCGATGGTCTTCGGTGAGCTCTACCGGCACGGGGCGGAGTGGAAGTTCCGCGCGGTGGGCCAGGGGTACGCGTCCGGCCTGGCGGGGATCGCCGCGGACTTCGGCGTCAACGTGTGAGGACCGGGCGAGACCGTATGAGGACCGCGGGCTGAGCGTCACGCGAGGCGGGCGGGGTGCGGACGCCGACCGGCGCCGCACCCCGCCCGCCCTTGCGTGCCCGTAGTGCTCAGAGGTCGAACTCGGCCGGCGCGATGCCCAGCGCGAAGCACACCTCGCGCACCAGCGCCTGCTCCGTCTTGTCGAAATCCCCGTCCGCACCGCCGATGACGATGCCGATCTGGATGACGGCACGCGCCTCGGTCGGCTTCTTCTTCACCTTGCCGACCTCCTGCAGCACGCTGACCTTGCCGAAGTCGAAGTCGGCGGTCAGCTTGTCGAGGTAGCCGTCGAAGCGGCGCTGCAGATCGTCCGCGGCGAAGTTCTGCAGCACCTCGTTGGTCGCGATGAGCTGGGCGACCCGCCGGCGCTCGGCCGGGTCGATGGTGCCGTCGGCGGCGGCCACCAGGGCGCACATCGCCATGCTCGCGTCCCGGAAGGCGCCGCTCTTGAGGTCGTTCTTCTTGGCGACGAGCTGGTTCTGCATCGTCTGGGCGGAATCCTTGATCCGGTCCCACAGAGCCATGGGGGTCTCCTCCATGAGTGAAGCGATGGTCATGCCGGAGATGGTCATGCCGGAGTAAAATCTACAGTCTTGTAGAAGTTGGCGGGTCGCGGCCCCCGCCGGAGGGTGCCCGGAGGGTGCAGCGCATGCCCCATGGGATATAGCCGCCCATAAAGGGATTTACCGGGCTCCCCGGGGGTACCGTGGAGACACCGGAGCACCGAGCGACACCCAGGGCCGCCCAGGGATTCGGCGAGGTGAGCACCATGCAGACTCTGTTGACCGTGGTCGTGCTGCTGGCGCTGGTCGGGCTGGGAGCCCTGTTCATCGCCCGGGTCAATGCCCAGCAGGCCGGACGGATGGCCACCCACCGCTACGCGGACTGGATGCAGTCGATGCGGCAGCGGATGCACAGAGGGCCGCGCGGTGGCGCCCGCCCCGCCGGACCGCCGCCCTCCGGCAAGGCGGGAAGCGACCTGTGACCTCGACCGTCCGCGGCGTCCCGTCGGCGCGGGACTACGACGGGACCTCGCCGTTCCCCGACAACGGCCCCGGCCCTCCACCGAGCGGCGGCCGCCGGATGTATGTCACGATCACCGGCCTCATCGTCGTCGCTCCCTTCGTCGGCCTGGCCGTCGCCATCCCCCTCCTGTGGGGCAGCGTCGTCCGCCCCACCGACCTCGTCCTCCTGGCGGTCTTCTACGTCGTCTCCGGCCTGGGCGTCACCATCGGCTTCCACCGCGGCCTCACCCACGGCAGCTACACCGCCGCCCCCGCCCTGCGGATCGCGCTCGCCATCGCCGGTTCGCTCAGCTTCCAGGGCGGTGTCATCGACTGGGTCGCCACCCACCGCCGCCACCACGCCTTCACCGACCGGCCCGGCGATCCGCACTCCCCCTACCGCTACGGCACCAGCCTGCGCGGGCAGCTGCGCGGACTGGTCCACTCACACATCGGCTGGCTCTTCGGCAACGACCCCACCTCGCACCGGCACTTCGCCCCCGATCTGCTCGCCGACCGCGGTATCCGCGCCGTGGACCGGGCCTTCCCCGCGCTGTGTGTGCTCACCCTCGCGCTGCCGTTCGCGCTGGGCTGGGCGCTCGGCGGCAGCTGGGTCACCGCACTGACCGCGCTGCTGTGGGCGGGGTTCATCCGGATCGCGCTGCTGCACCACGTCACCTGGAGTGTCAATTCGCTCTGCCATGTCATCGGTGAGCGGCCGTTCCGCACCCGGCGCCACGACCGGGCCACCAACCTGTGGCCGCTGGCCCTGCTGTCGTTCGGCGAGAGCTGGCACAACCTGCACCATGCCGACCCGACCTGCGCCCGGCACGGCGTCGACCGCGGTCAGCTCGACGTCTCCGCCGCCGTCATCCGGCTCTTCGAACGGCTCGGCTGGGTCTGGGACGTGCGCTGGCCCGACCCCGCCCGGCTCGCGGCCCGCCGTACCAGGAGCACCGCATGACCACCGACTCCCGGGACCCCGTCCACCCGGCGCATCCCGGGCACCACGCCCCGCCGCTCGTCGCCCGCCTGACCATCGCCCCGCACACCGATACGGTGCGCCGGATCGACGGCGTCTGGTGGCCGCACTCGACGGACCTGCTGGCCGAACTCCCCGAGCTGCTGACCGCGTTGCCGTTCGACTGGCCGCGGATCAGCCATGCCACGGTGAACGGCGCCGCCTGGCCCGCGCTGCCCGCCCACACCCTCGTCGCCGGCCATGTCGTCCGCCTCCGCAGAACCACCGGACGCCCCGGCCCGGACACCATCTGCCTGGTCTCCCCCGGAAACGGCCGCTGGGACCTCCTGATCATCCCGCCCGACACCCCCGAACCCGAGGCCGTCCGCATCATGGCCGAGATGGCCCGCACGGGGGAGCCGGCACCGGCCTGAGGCGGGCGGCCCGCAGCCGGGAGACCCCCGACGCGGAGCTCATGACGAGCACCGCCCCCCGGACACGCCCTACCCCGGGAATCTGCCGTGCGCATCTCCCAGCGCATCGTCATGCGTGCCCGAAGTGGCCACGACCGGGCCGCTCAGGCCCCTGCGACCCGCCTCCCACCTGCTCTTCGAGGGCGGAGGCTACTGCGTCCGGGTGGTGTTCATCCGAAGAACGCCGATCCGGGGGCGTCGGTCCGTGAATCCTCCCATTGCGTACTCATCATAAGAAAACGCAACAGAAGCGGCGCGCAACGTAAGCGATACGAGCGCAGCTCCGCAACTGCTGCGGTGCAACGGAAGTACCCGCGACAAGCAGGACGACTGGCAGCAAGAGAAGTAAGCGGCAACGGATCTCGGGGAGATCCAGATCGAAAGTGAGGGACCATGGCTGCGACCAAGGTCATGAAGTTCTGGGCGGTGTGCCTTGCGATGCTCGGCAGGCTGCTGGCATCACTGGGCGTCTCCGCGGCGGCCTCGGCGGCTCGCCGGGACGCCGCGCTGTACGAGCGGACCCTGGGCGACACGAACGCGGGGGGCACCGACGCCCCGGGCGACGAGACCCCCAAGGCGGTGTCCTGCTCCGAGCCGGACCACGACCCCGGCACGGGTGCCCGCAGGGCGCCGGCCGCGAAGGCCGTGCCCACCGTGCCCGGACCGCGTGCCGTACCGGCGCTCGACCAGGCCTGGTCCGCCCCGCGGATGTTCTCCCTGCCGGAGCTGCCGCCGACGATCAAGCAGCGGATCCGCGCCGAGGCACATGGCGCCTCGCCCGGCCTGCGCAGCCGCCGCATCCACGGCATCGAGCCGCTGGCCGCCGCATCCGCGTCGCACACCGACGACCCGCGCCCCGCGCGCATTCCGGCGGCCCGCGGTCGTGCGCACACCACCCGCACCATCTGAGCCCGGCACCGGCAGTTCTTCGGGCCCGGCCCACCCGCGGACGTGTTTCACGTGAAACAGCCGCAGAACCGGCCACCGCGCAGCAGCGTGACCCGCAGCGCGGCACCAGCAGCGTGAGCCCCGCAGCAGCAGACATCCACAGACCTGAACCACCCGCAAGACGCCCGGAGTTCTAGCGCCCGGCCCCCAGCCGGGGCACCGGTCCCGGACCCACTCCCAGCTCCAGCCCCAGCTGTGCACGCAACGCGCGCGTGTCCGGCTTGCCGTTGGCAGTGAGCGGGAAGTGGTCGACGACATGGACCGCGTTGGGCTGTTCGTACTCCGCCAGGTGCGCGGCGAGCCGCCGGCGCCAGGTGAGCGGGGCCTCGCCCTCGGGGTCCGCGACGACGAAGTGCAGTGCGCTGCCCCGCCGTTGGTCCTCGACCGCCAGCACCTTGACCGGTCGGCCGCAGGCCTCGGCACGACGCTCCAGGCTCTCGGGGTAGAGCGTGAAGCCCAGCCGGTGCACGGCCTGGTTGCGGCCCACCACGCGTACGGTGCCCTCGGCATCGACACTGCCCAGGTCGGCCGTCGGATACCAGGCATCCGGGTCGACGGGCGTGAGCGAGCCGTCCTCCTGGAGGTAGCCGGCCATCACCCCGGGGGAGCGCACCTCGATGCCGCCGAGCTCGCCGGGGTCGGCAGCGGTGCCGTCGGGGCGCATCACACGTAGCCGCACGCCGGGCAGCGGACGCCCGCAGCCGTGCGGCGAGTCGGGGGTGGCCAGCGCGACATTGCCGAGTTCCGTCAGACCGTAGCCGTCCAGCAACGGGCGGCCCATTGCCGCGTGGAAGGTCTCGGCCAGCGGGGCGGGCAGCGGTGCGCCGCCCACGCCCCAGATGCGTACGCCCGCGAGCCCGCCGCGCACCTCCGGGCGGCGGCGGAGCACGCCCAGGAGCGAGTGGTACGTGGACGGCGCGGCGTCCACGGCGGTGGCGCCGTGCGCGGCGGCCTGGGCGGCGGCCGCGTCGAGGCGCTGGTAGGGGGTGACCAGCAGGGTGCAGCGGGCCAGCCACCACAGCAGGATGACGGAGAGTCCGTACTGGTGGGAGAACGGCAGCAGTGGGGCGAGGACGTCGTCCGCGCGGTATCCCATGGCCTGGATGGTGCGCAGCGAGTTGTCGAGGACTGCATGGCCGGGCTTGACGATGCCCTTCGGACGGCCGGTGGTGCCCGAGGACCACAGGACGAGCGCGTCGGGGCGGCGGAACCAGGGCGTCAGGTCGACGTCGGCGGGCGTCGGCGCCGGGGCGTGGGCGGCCAGTGCGGGGTAGTGGACGGTGCGCCGGTCGGGGATACCGGCGAAACCGGTGGCGTGGTCGGTGGCGGTGACCAGCCAGCGGGCGTGCGCCTGGCGGGCGGCCGCGGTGGCGTCGGCGGCGGAGAGCCGGTGGTCGAGCGGGATGAGTGAGGTGTCCAGCCGCATCAGGGCCAGCAGCGTCAGGACGTAGTCGACGCTGTTGTCGCCCTGGACCAGGACCCGGTCGCCGGCGCGGAGGCCGAGGCCGCGCAGGGCATGTGCGGTGGTCTGCACCCGGCGGGCGAGCGCCGGTCCGTCGAGGCGGCCGCGGTCGCCGAGCGGGGACGCGGTGCCGTCGACGAGCCGGGCGGCGGCGACCGGAGGGGCGATGGTGTCGGTCATGGGTGCTCCGATCCCGTGGGGTCGAGGGGGCGCCGGGCGCCGGGGTCCGCTCCGCCCGGTCCGGGCCGGACGGGGGGGCGGTCCGGGGGCGGCCGGGCACAGCAGCGCGGAGGTCGTGGTGGCCACCCACAGGCCGTCCGCGTCATGGAACTCGCAGTCGAGAGTCAGGAGTTGACGGCCCGCGACGGCAGTGGCGCCGGTGATGCGGACGGTGGCGTAGAGGGTGTCCCCGGCGTGTGCGGGGCGGGCGTGGCGTACCGACTGGGAGCGGTGCACCGCGCCGTCGGGGGTGAATCCGGGCCGCGCGCCGAGGAGCCGGTCCTCGGCGCGGGCGGCGAGGACGGTGAGGTAGGTGGGCGGCGCGATGGTGTCCGGATGGCCGAGGGCGCGTGCGGCGGCCGGGTCGGTGTACGCAGGGTGCGGATCGCCCAGTGCGGCGGCGAAGGCGGCGATCCGCTCCCGGTCGAGGGTGTACGGACCGCAGCGCAGGGCCGTGGGCGCGGGGGCGCCGGGTGCCGGGGCCGTGTGGGGCGGCGCCACCGGCGGTCTCTCCGTCATCGCCGGTCAATCGCCGATCATGTGGTGGCCGCCGTCCGCGTGCACGATCTCGCCGGTGGTGGCGGGCAGCCAGTCCGACAGCAGGGCCACGCACGTCCGGGCGACCGGCCCCGCGTCCTCGGGGTCCCAGCCCAGTGGCGCGCGGCTCGCCCAGCTCTTCTCGAAGGACGGGCCGTCGCCGCCGATGCCCCGCGCGGCCAGGGTGCGCAGCGGTCCGGCCGCGACGAGGTTGGCCCGTATGCCCTGCCCGCCGAGGTCGCGCGCCAGATAGCGGGAGCAGGCCTCAAGTCCCGCCTTGGCGACGCCCATCCAGTCATAGCCCGGCCAGGCGCGGGAGGCGTCGAAGTCCACTCCGACGACCGAGGCACCGGGGCGCAGCAGCGGCCGGCAGGCCATGGTGAGTGCCACCAGGGAGTACGTCGAGGTGTGCAGCGCGGCGGAGACATCCCGCCATGGCGCGGTCAGAAAGCCGCCGTCCAGGCAGGTCGCGGGAGCGCCCGCGACGGAGTGCAGTACGCCGTCGAGGCCGTCGAGGTGTGCGCCGACGCGCTCGGCGAGCGTGCCGAGCTGCGCCTCGTCGGTGACGTCCAGCTCCACTACGGGCGGCTCCTCCGGGAGCCTCCGGGCGAGCCGGGCCACCAGACTCGGCCGCCCGTACGCGGTCAGGACGAGCTTGGCGCCCTCCTGCTGGGCGAGCCGGGCCACCGCGTAGGCGATCGAGCTTTCGGTGATCACACCGGTGACCACCAGCCGCTTTCCGTCGAGCAGACCGCTCATGCGATTCCTCCGTCTGACTCGTTCTCGACTCCAGAGTCACCGGACACAACGCAGAATCATGTCCGAACCCGGTCCAAAAGGCCCCTCGAAAGGCCTTCGTTGACAACCCATCGGACCTCCAGTTGACTGGAACTGTCAAGTATAGTCAAAACAATGACTCCGATGTCACGCCTTGCGGCCGTGGTGTAGGCGCGGACCACGCGCACGACCACCCGCAGGACCGCACCGGCCCGCACCGCACGCCAACTGGCGCCGTACCGCGCCGACTTCGGCCGCGCGGGTCGCACGGGTCGCACCGGCCGCCGTGATCGCGTCGACCGTGCCGGTCGCACAGGTCGCCTCGCCCCGCACGGCCCCACGAACCGGGCGCGGTCCGGGACCCGTGCGACTGCGGGGCCCGCACCCGACCAGCAACACCCCCCACTCCACAGAGAGGTGACCGTGATGACCGTCCCGACCCGCGAAGAGATCGTCGCTCAACTCGCCGAGATCCTGGACGAGGTGGCCGGCGTGCTGCCGGCCGAGGTGACCGAGGAGAAACACCTGGTCGAGGAGCTGGACGTGGACTCCCTGGCGATGGCGGAGGTGATCGTCGTCGCCGAGGAACGCTTCGGGATCGCCCTGCCCGAAGAGGAAATGAGGGACATGCGCACGGTTTTGGACATAGTGATACGGGTCGAGAAGCAGCTGGCGTCCTGAGCCCCGCGGCTGCCCCGCGCACACACCGGGCCGGTGGCGCACTCCGCCGCGCCCACCGGCCCGGTACCCGTAGGGCGCGGCCCCTCCGGGGTGCAACGTCCGGCAGAAACGCACCCTCCGCAGCGATATGAATAAAAGTCAGTTTCCCTTGTCCCGGCGGCCGCAGCGGGCTTCGCCCGCCGAGCGCGCGGCGAAAGACCGCAGATCAACAGGGGCTCAACTCCCCATGAACCGGTGCCGACATGTCCCGATGGCGCCTCAACATGGCGCAATTTGGTAATGCTTGGCGGTAAACCGAAGTTGATTTTCGGTCGTCGCTTGTTGACGCAGGCATAGACCAGGGTTACCTTGAGGATCTCCGGAAGGTAAATCAATTCGACTCAGTGCGCTGCTTTCTCGGACCCCGAGTCCGCGGAAAGGGGACATGGTGCGAGGGGATCTATGCGGGGGGAAGAGCCTTTCTATGGCATGCATTCGCTCAACCATGAGAGCGGTTACAACGCGACCGATGGCGGCGGTATCGCTGGTAACGGCGGCAACCCGGACGGTACGGCCAACCCCCTTGACCTGTACGGTGATTGGGATCCCGCCCGCTCCGCCGAATTAGCCGACGGCGGATTGCATATTTTCTCGTGCACGACCTGGGATATTCGAGAAGCCGACTGTTTGGCGGCCTTTCTCGGTCGGTTACTGCATTGTTCCCCGCGAGATATTCCGGTGATCTGTGACGGCTTCGGCCGGCCGGCGTTCGCCGAACCGCCCGCCGGTACCGGCTGGCCCCCGGGCGCCCGGCTCTGCCTCGGCGTCACCGCCGACCCCGGGCAGCAACTCCTCGCCCTGATGCGGGACCTCCCCGTGGCCCTGTCCGTGCACACCGTTCCCCGCGGCCCGGTAGGACAACTGCTGCTGCCCTTCACCCCGTTGGAGCGCCGCCACATCCAGGAGGCACCGGCGGACCGGCGGGCCCGTCGGCTGGCCCAGCTGTGGACCCGTAAGGAAGCGGCCCTGCGGCTGACCGGCCCGGGCGGGCTGGCCACCGCCGACGAGATCGACGCGCTGAGCGAGGCGCGGGACGGCAAGGTCGTGATCCCGGCGTCCCGTGCGCACCCCGGCGGCGTCGCCTACGTCCGGGACCTGCCCGCCGGCCCCCGGACGGTGGCCTGCGCGGCCACCACCGCACCGGCAGCGGGCGTACGCATCTGGCGGCCGGACTCCCCCGGGGCGCAGACGCAGACGGAGACGTAGCGGCTCGGACCGGCGCCCCGGCACACCGGCCCCTCCCAGGCGCGCACCCCGCGCCCGCTCAGGCGGGGACCGCTACGGCAAGCGACTGCTACGTCAAAGGACCGCTACGCCAAAGAACCGCTACGTCAAAGGACCGCTACCGCAGCGGACCGCTACGGCATGAGCACCGCGTGCGGATCCGGCCCCTCGCCCGTGCGGCCGCCGGCGCTCAGCTCGCGCCAGCTCTCCAGCGCCAGCCGGAAGGCGCCGGCCTGCTCATAGCCCTCCGCGGCCAGCTTGAAGTCGGCCTCAGCGGCCTCCTCTGAGCGGTCCGCGCGGTGGGCGCGGGCCAGATGGAGCAGAGCGCGGGCCCGGTCGAGCCGCGCGAGTCCGGCGGCGCCGAGATCGATCGCGGCGGCGTGCCCGGCGGCCCCCATGGCGTCGTCGTGGCGCAGCGCCGCGGCCGTCTCCAGCAGGGCCAGCCAGGTCCGCGAGGACGGGGTGTCGACCAGCGCGGCGGCCTGCCGGGCGCGCGCCAGCAGGGCGTCCGCCTCGTCCGCAGGACCCGCCGCGAGCGCCAGCAGCGTACGGGCGCGGGCCAGCCGCAGCCGGAGCCGTACGCCGTCCGTCGCGGCCAGCAGCTGCTCCGCCTCGGCGAGCAGCTCCAGCGCCTGCTCGGGGTGCCCGCCCAGATACCGCGCACCGGCCACCGCCCACAGGGCGCTCGCCCGCAGCTCCCCGGCCGGCAGCGGCGCGACCTCGTCGAGCAGCTCCGCCCCGAGCTGCTCGGCGCGGTTCCACTCCCCGCTGTCGACGGACGCGGACAGCAGCGCCACCTTGGCCTGCGCCCGCTCCGGGCGGCCGGCCTCCAGCTCGCCGGTGAGCCGCACCGCCTCCTCCGCGAAGCGCACGCCGTCCGAGAGGCGCCCCTCGGCGCGCAGCAGCTGGGCGAGCTCGATGGCGACCCGGGCGTGCAGTACGGGGGCGGAGCGGGTGAGCGGGTCGTCGAGCAGCGTGCGCAGGGCGGCCTCATGGCGGGCCGGTTCGTCGAGCCGTCCCAGGACCGTGGCCAGCTCCCAGCGCGCCTCCCAGCGCACCTCGTCCTGATCGCTGCCGGCCTGCTCGACCACCGACTCCAGCTGGCGCCGCGCCGCGGGCCAGTCACCGGCCAGCGAACTGGCGCGGGCGGCCACCAACTGCCCCACCAGGCCCATGCGCTGGGTCAGCCGGTCACCGGGCTCCTCGGTGGCGCTGAGCGCCTCGACCGTCGTGCCGAGCCGTTCGGCGATGGACCGGGCAATCTTGGCGCCCGGGATTCTGCGGCCGTTCTCGACCAGCGAGACATAGCTGGGGGAGAGATCGTCCCCGGCGAGGTCCCCCTGGGACAGGCCCTGAGCGCGCCGGACCTCCCGCACTCGCTTCCCGAAAGCTGGCTGCTCAATCACCAAGAAAATCGCTCGCAGTTGAGTTGGGCGTACGGACAGTGGCGGTCTCTGGACGGCTCCGGACGGACGGAACCCGATGACGGGGAGTCTACTCACCGGCCGACCGCTCGGGGGCGTCTGTGGACGACTTCCCTTCGGCCGGGGAGTCATTTTTTGTCACTTTCGGAGGTCGGGGTTCCCCTTGTCTCTCCGGAGGCGTTGCGACAGATGAGAGGCCTGGTAGACGCGTGTGTGCAGGGTGATCGGGCGCCCGGCGGGCCCCGCCGAGCGGTCGGGGGCGGCACCACTTGTCACATGGGCCAGTCGAGAGCAATGACTTTGCTTGACAATAAATGACAATTGGCTGACGCTGACCCTCCATGGACTACGCCCCGAGGAGGGACATATGAGCTCCGCTCCCGCATGGCCGACCGTGGCCGCCGAGCCGGAGGACAGCATCGACAGCCGACGTGCGGCCGCCGTGCACCGGGTCCGGGACTACCTCGTGAACGACGCCGGAACCGTGCACGATCTGCTGTGCGAGATCTCCACCCACCGCGCCGCGCGCTATGAGATCGAGTCGACCGTCGCCACCCTCGACGGGGCCCTGGACGAGGTGGCCGCCCACCGGCCCGGCCGGGTCCGCGACCTGGCCGCCTTCATGCCGTCGAACGTCATCCTCTACTCCTACGCCCTCTACCTCCTGGTACCCGCCCTCTACGCCGACCGCCTGGTCTTCCGCCCCGCCAGCCGCGTCAAGGACCAGATGCGCCGGCTGCACGCCCTGCTCGCCGAACAGCACGGCCTGCCGATCACCCTGACCACCGCCAGCCAGCGGGAGTTCCTGCACGACCACGTACTCCCCGCCGATGTCGTGGTCTTCACCGGCGCCTACGCCAACGCCGAACAGATCCGCGCCGAGCTCTCCCCCGGCCGGCTGTTCCTCTTCCTCGGCTCCGGCGTCAACCCGTTCGTGGTCGCCCCCGGCGCCGACGTCGAGCAGGCGGCCCGCGACGCGATCGCCATCCGGGTCCTCAACACCGGCCAGGACTGCCTGGGTCCCGACCTCTTCAGCGTCCACGAGTCCCTGCTCGACCCGTTCGTCGACGCCCTGGTGCGCGAGCTCAAGGGCCTGCGCTACGGCCCGTACACCGACCCGGACGCCGACTTCGGGCCGATCTTCTACGACAGCGCGCTGGAGGACGGCGCACAGTTCCTCGCCCGCAACCGCGCCGGCATCGTGCACGGCGGACACGTCGACTTCCGCGCCCGCCGCCTCGACCCCACCGTCGTCGTCGGCACGGAGGTCACCCCGCGCACCCACGTACCGGAGTTCTTCGCCCCGATCTTCAACGTCGCCGGCTACCGCGACGAGGACGCCCTGGCGGCGACCCTCACCACCGGCATGTTCACCGAACGCGCCCTGGGCTCCAGCGTCTACGGCCACGCCCCCCGCCTCGTCGAGGCGCTGCGCCGGCGCACCACCGTCACCCTCGACACCACTCTGCTGTCCATCGACGACGGCAACGCGCCCTTCGGCGGCTACGGACGCATGGCCAACTACATCTCCGACGGCCAGGACGTGCGCGCCGAGCCCGTACTGCTCTCCAAGGCCGTCGCCGCCTACCGCCCGGGAGGCGGCCGATGACCGACCGGACCCACCCCACCGCCTGGGCCGCGATCGCCGACCACCTCCGCCACCTCGGCACCCGGGCGGTCTTCGGGCTGCCCGGCGACGACATGGCGCTGCTCGGCGAACTGGAGCGGTCGGACACCACCGTGGTGCTCTGCCGCGACCAGCGCAACGCCGTGTTCATGGCGACCGGTTACGCGCTCGCCGCGGGCCGCCCCGGGGTCTGTGTGATCGGCAAGGGGCCGGCGCTGACCAATGCGCTCACCGGCGTCCTGGAGGCGCGCTCCGCCGCCGCGCCGCTGATCCTGATCGCCGACGGAACCCGGCTCGACCGGCTGGGCACCGGCGCCTTCCAGGAGCTGGACCAGCTCACCGCGGTCCGCCCGTACGTCAAGTGGGCGGCCCGCGTCGACCACGCCGCGCGGCTGCCCGCCGCCCTGGAGAAGGCCGCCGCCGTCGCCGTCAACGGCACCCCGGGCCCCGTCTACCTGGAGCTCGCCGAGCAGATCGCGGCGGAGCCGGTCCCGCACAACGGACCCTGGCGCCCGGCCACACCGCAACGGCCGGCGCCCGACCCCACCGCGCTGGCCGCCACCGCCCGGCGGATCGCCGCCGCCGAACGGCCGTTGCTGCTGGTCGGCGGCGGTGCCCGGCACCGCAACACCGGCCGCCGCATCGAGCGCCTGGCCGAGCGGCTCGGCGCCGGCATCTTCACCACCGCCTCCGGGCGCGGCACCGTCGCCGAGGACCACCCCCTGTACTGCGGCGTCAGCGGTCTCTACACCGTCGCACCGATGGACGCCCTGTGGCGCGAGGCCGACCTGGTCCTCGCGCTGGGCAGCCGCCTGGAGGAAACCGCCACCTTCGGCTGGCCGGACGAGATGGCCCAACTCCCCGTCATACAAGCCGTGTTGGGCGAGGAGAGTCTGGTCATGGAGCGGCCCGGGGCGTATGTCCTGGGGGACGCCGGGCGGATCGTGGACGGCTGGTCACAGCTGCTGACCGGGCACCGGCCGGGCGGGGGCTGGCCGGAGCGGGTCACTGCGGCGAAGGACGCGCTGGCGCGGCGTGCCGCGGAGCGGGCCGAGGAGGCCGACAAGACGGTGCCCGCGGGCGCCGTGCCGGTCGCCCGGGTGCTGGCCGCCCTCGACCGCGCCGTCCCCGCCGACCGGGTCCTGGTCCAGGAGAACGGACTGCAGGACATGTGGTCGTACTTCTTCCCGCACTACGCGCTAGGGGCGGCCGGCGGCTCGGTCGTGCCCAGCGAGCAGACGCCGCTGGGCTTCGGCGCGGCCGCCGCGGTCGGCGTACGGCTGGCCGAGCCCGCGGGGCGGCCGGTGGTGGCGGTGGTCGGCGACGGCGCCTTCAACCTCTTCCGCGGGGAGTTGCCCACCGTCGCCGACGCGGGCGCCGCCGTCCTGTACGTCGTCCTCGACAACGGCGGCTACGGCTGGCTGCAGTCCAACCTCGACCGCGTCTCCGGCCCCGCCTCCCGCTTCGCCTTCACGGCCTCGCGGCCTACCGGCACGGAGGGGCTGGCGCGGGCGTACGGCCTTGGCCACCGCAGGGTGACCGCCCCCGACGAGCTGCCCGCCGCGCTGGCGGACGCGTGGCGGGAGGTCGCCGCCGGCACCACCACGGTCGTCGAGGTCGCGGTCGCCCTCGACGATATGCCGCCGGGGGTGAGTGGGGCGGCGGGGGATTTTCCTTGGCGGGAGGAGTAGTCCGACGTTTCCGGCCCTTCCGCTGCGCTTGGCTTGGCACGTTTTCGGCTGGCCCGCCGTGGGGGTTTGTCGCCGTTGCGCCTGCGGCGGGCTGGGTGCCGCTGCGCGGGGCTGTTCGGGGTGCGGTGGCGGTCCTCCGGGGCAGGGTGTCCGGACTGCTTCGCTTTACGTCCGGACACCCTGCCTTTCCTCCCACCCCCAACGGGAGGGGGCGGGCCGGAGGGGCAGG